>CAIWXG010000267.1 GCA_903916555.1 uncultured Bacteroidota bacterium | reverse complement strand
TCAACTGAAAAAAACAACGAAAGATATGATATGTTTGTTAATACAGAAAAGCTAAACTTAGGGAGGATACTGAAACAGGATTCCACACTGGGTATGGTATCGGCAACTATAAAAGTTAAAGGTCAAAGTTTTGATGTAAAGACAATGATTTCCACTTTTGATGGAAATGTCGATTCGGCTTTTGTAAAAGGATATACGTATCATAATATTACAATTACCGGCAATATTGCAGGTAAACAGGGTGATATTAATTTACAGTCGTTAGATAATAATATACATCTGTTATTAACCGGTCATGGTGATTTTAATAATCAATATGCTGCCGTAAAAGCTGCCGTAAAGATAGATAGTATAGACTTTCGTGCTTTAAATTTGTATAAAACAGAATTGCGCACAAGTGGAGTTATTCATATTGATATTCCCGAATTAAACCCTGATTATCCTAAAGGTGAATTTACTTGGTTGCAACCGGCTATTGTTGCAGACGGGAAACGGTATTTTATAGATAGTATCCTTGTAAAATCAAAGCCTGATACTATTTCAGGTCAAAATATTTATGCAGACATTAATGTAATGCAGGCTACAATAAAAGGCAAAACACCTCTCACGAAATTAAGCGACATCCTATTGGAGCATCTTAACCGGCATTATAATTTCACATTCAGAGATAGTATTGATAATGCAAAAACACAAGCTAAAAATATTGATACACGAAGCGTTGTAAAGCATGGAAAAATGCCGGATAGAAACCCTCTTAAAAAAGATACTGCAATATTGCCGGCAAACTATGACCTTGCTCTTAACGTAACTGTAACAGATAAACCCATCTTACATAGTTTATTACCGGGTCTTACTTCATTTGATTCTTTCCATATAGATGCAGCAATTACTCCGCACACTGTGGTGTTCAATGCCTTTGTTCCCAATCTTGTATATAGCAACGCTATATTGGCGAATGGCAAGGCACAAATTAAAGAAACCGATTCTGCTTTTGTTTATTCTGTAACAGCCGATAAACTACAACAAAGTAAATTTGTATTTTGGTTCGCAGATGCTCAAGGTAAGTATGATGGCAATATTCTTTCATCAAGAGTCAGCTTATCAGACCAAGAGCACAAAGAACAGTTTGCATTGGCTGCAACAATACAACAATACGCAGATTCGCAAGTATTACGTTTGCAGGAAGGTTTGAAATTAGATTATAAAACTTGGGTGGTTGCGCAGCCTAACCGTATTGTATTGGCAAAAGGAGGTATTTACATTGATAATTTAGAAATCAGTAATAATGGTCAATATATAAAAGCCAAAAGCGATAAACATTATATTAATGCTCCTTTAAAAACAGAGATAAGCAATTTCCGGCTTTCAAATATTACAGGTATTATGAGCCCTGCCAATTCCTTAATTGCAGATGGTATTATTAATGGCAATATTGCGATAAAACAATTAAACCCATTACTACAATTAACAAGCAACCTACAAGTAAATAACCTTGTTTTTATGCAAGATACACTTGGAGATTTGCAACTTGCAGTAAATAACAACAATCAAAATGCCCTAGATGCAAAATTGACACTTAAGGGACAAGGTAACGATATTGCCCTTGCCGGCACTTACTTTTTAAGTCCACTAAATGGAAACGACTTTAATTTAAACCTGGATGTAAATGCTTTAAGACTCCGTAATTTTGAAACTATAGCTATGAATGAGATTCACAATAGTTCGGGTTTCATACGCGGAAATCTTAATGTAAAAGGTACAATTGGTGTTCCTGATATTTCCGGTGAGCTTCGCACTGATAGTATAATGACTACCGTTGCAAGGTTGAATGCCGAATTTAAAATGCCAAATGAAAAAATTACATTCAATACCAATACAATTGCTTTCAACAACTTTACAATAATAGATATTAAGGGCAACAAAGCTATTATCAGTGGCGATATTGGCACAAAAAACTTACCGGAACTGAACTTTAATTTAAAAATTGATGCAGAAAAGTGGCAGGGATTACATTCTACTATAAATGACAATAAGCAATACTATGGAGACCTTTTTTTGACTACAAACCTAACTGTTCAAGGAACCAATACTGCTCCAAATATAGAAGGTAACTTGTTTATATTGCCGGGTACGAAATTAACTGTTGTAAATGTTGAATCTAAACCGGAGATGCAAAGTGATAAAGGTATTGTGGAATTTGTAAATATGCGGGATACCGGGCGAGGAAAGTTACTAGTAGCTGCTAAGAAAGACACCGTTAAGCACAAATTTGCCTCAGGCACTCAAATAAACGTAAACATTTCAATTCCTAAAGAGGCAGAGTTTAGTCTTATTATAGACCAAGCATCAGGAGATTTTCTTACTGTAAAAGGGGAGGCGAATCTTAATACTTCGGTTACTCCGGGTGGTGTAATAAGTCTAAACGGAAATTATGCTTTAAAAAATGGCGCTTATCAACTAAATTATAATTTTATCAAGCGAAAATTCCTTATACAGGATGGTAGTACAATGACTTTTGCAGGTGACCCTATAATAGGTACTACAATGGATGTAACTGCTATATATGAGGCAAAAATAGCGCCTTATGACCTCGTGATGCGGCAATTGCCCGACCCTACCCAATTAAATTATTATAAACAAGCATTACCTTTTAATATCAATCTTAATTTAAAAGGTTCTATCATGCTACCCACAATTACATTTGATGTGGTTTTGCCGGAGAATAAGGTTTACCCGTTAACACCGGACCGGATAGAATTAGTGCAAGGTAAACTAAGTCAGTTGCGATCTGATACATCAGAATTAAATAAACAGATTTTTGCTGTGCTTATATTAAATCGCTTTGTTTCAGACGATCCGTTCAGTTCATCATCGCCCGGTTTGGGATTTACGGCCTTGCAAAGCGTAAGCACTTTTATAGGAGAACAATTGAACAAGGCTACAGGCAAATTAGTAAAAGGTGTTGATATTTCGGTAGATCTTGCAACCGCAGCAGATTACACAACCGGTACTATGCAACAACGAACAGATTTGAATCTTGCAGCATCAAAACGACTGTTTAATGACAGGCTGAAACTAACTATTGGGAATGACTTTGAATTACAAGGTCCGCAAACCAACAACCAACAATCTAGTTATGTACCTAATAACCTTTCAGCAGATTATTTATTGACGGCAGAAGGCAAGTATATCATACGGGCATACAGGCGTAATTATGATGCAGGAGTATTGGAAGGATTTGTTACTCAAACAGGGCTTGATTTTATTCTTAGCGTTGATTATAATAAGTTCATTTACATTTTCAGGAAACCGAAAATTAATGTTGAGTAAATATAAAATACAACAAAACATGAAAAATATTCTAATGCAATGCCTATACTTTTTTCTATTTGCCAACATTTTTTTTATGTCGGGATGCAGCAATACCAAGCATCTGCCAGCGGGCGAAACGCTTTTTACAGGCAGCAAAATAAAATTTAAAGACAACGAGATAAGCAAAAAAGAAAAAAAAACGCTAATGCCATACCTCGCTACAGTTATAAGACCGAAGCCCAATACTAAGTTATTCGGTATCAGGCTAAAGCTTTTATTCTATAATATGGCAGGCGATACAAAAAAGAAAAAAGGTTTAAGACCATGGTTACGCAACAAACTTGGGGAGCCTCCCATACTTACAAGTAGTGTGAACCTTGGAATAAATAAAGACTTGGTTTTGAACTCGTTGCAAAACAGGGGTTTTTTCCGGGCTACCGAAACTGCAAGGATAGATACTTCTGGTAAGAAAAAAGCCATTGCATTATTTGAGGTTACTACCGGGCCGCAATACAAAATCAATAAATCCATTTTCATCAAGATCGATTCAACCGAAATAACTTTTGACATTGACAGTTCTTTCTTCGAAACTTTATTGATACCCGGAGCTTCTTATAATCTTGATATTGTGAAGGCTGAACGCAACCGTATAGACAGGGTGCTGAAAGAAAGCGGTTTTTTTTATTTCAGGCCTGAATATATATTATTAGTTGCAGACACCTCAATTGGCGACCATAAAATGAATATGTATGTACAGTTAAAAGATAAGGACATACCCGATGAAGCATTTAATGTGTATAAAATAAATAACATATACCTATATGCAAATTACAAATTGATGGGAATGGGCAAGGACACAAGTAAAGAAAACAAATTTATACTTGACAAATACATTGTGATAGACAACAAAAAAGCATTTAAGCCATTTGTGTTTGCAGATGCAATGGTTTTTGAAAAGGGTGATGAATATAGCCTTGATGACCAGAATTTATCATTAAGCAGGCTGGTAAATTTAGGTACGTTTAAATTTGTAAAAAACCGGTTCGAGGATATAGGGAATAACCAATTGGATGTATATTATTATCTAACCCCATATCCTAAAAAAGCATTGCGTTTTGAAGCAGGTGTTTTAACTCAAAATGATAACCGGCTTGGCACACAAGGAAGTGTAAGCTGGCGAAACCGAAATGCATTCGGGGGGGCTGAAGAGCTGGTATTTAAAATAACCGGAGGGTTTGAAGCTCAATCAACCGGAAGAATACCACAGCCGGGAATTTTTAGTGTTGGGGCAGAGACCGACCTGTCATTTCCTCGGTTTGTAGTGCCATTTGTCAATGTTCAGACTATAAGCCGATATCTTCCGCGTTCTATTATAAAACTTAAATATAATTTTGAAACAGAAACTAACAGGCTTAGTATTAAATCTTATTCAGCCTCTTATGGGTATGACTGGAAACCCGGCTCCCATAAAGAACACCAGTTTTACCCCATTAATTTTACTTATGTACATACTGATACACTTGGTAAAAGTGGCGACCTGAACCTTATATACCGCAACTTGGTCTTTAATGGCATCATTCTTGGACCCACTTATGAATATACTTACAACTCACCGGTGGGGTCGCGTAATAAAAGTGGTTATTTTTTTGATGGACTTGTTGATATGTCCGGGAACGTAATGGGACTTGCAGAAAGTGCTGATTTCAAAAAAAATCCTAAAGAACTTTTTGGAGTTACCTATGCTCAATATATAAAGTTACAACCAGATTTTCGTTATTATCTCCATTTGTCAAATGCAGCAATATTGGCATCTCGTATTTTAGTTGGCATTGGCATCCCAAATGGAAATTCAAATCAATTACCAAATATCAAACAATTTTGGGCAGGCGGCAACAGCGATTTGCGAGGATTTCCTTCGCGCTTAGTAGGTCCCGGTATCTTTAATGAATATAGCCGGTTTCAATCCAAACAGTATATTGAAACCCTTGGAGACCTTAAACTGGAAATAAATACGGAGTTGCGGCGGAATATCTACAAGTTCATCAAACTTGGCGTATTTGCTGAGGCCGGCAATATTTGGCTCTATCGCAAAAATGCTACATTCCAAGGTGGGGAGTTTACATCAGATTTTTATAAACAACTGGCTGCGGATATTGGTATTGGGATACGTTTTGATTTTAAGATATTATTACTAAGGTTAGATTTTGGATTCCCTGTGCTAAAACCTTGGCTTCCTGATTATAATGGATTTGATTTAAACCATGATTCTTTAAAGGATATAGTCTTTAACCTGGCGATAGGATACCCATTTTAATATAAAAAGACAAAAACATGAAAATAAAATTAAAGGATATAGTGGAAGTATTTAAAATAACCTATAACGAATGGTATAAAAAAGACCCATTCAGGCAAAGTGCTGTAATTGCATACTATTCCATTTTCAGCATACCGGGTCTGTTAGTATTAATTATTACTATTGCAGGATATTTTTTAGGTAAAAACGTGGTGAATCAACATATAATGGAGCAAATAGCGGGTACCATGGGGGAGGATACGGCAAATAATATTTCAGGGATGTTAACAGCTGTAAGTAAATCTAAATCTACTGTAGCGGGTACAATTCTTGGTATTGGCATCCTGATTTTTGGTGCAACCGGTGTATTTGTAGAATTACAGAAATCATTAAATCAAGTTTGGCAGGTTAAAAGTGCTCCTCAAAATGGATTCTTTGAATTTCTGAAAGCACGTTTTTTTTCATTCGGACTAATTTTAGGTATTGCGTTTTTACTTTTAATATCCTTAGTTGTTTCAGCAGCACTTACTGCTTTTGAAAATGCCATTAAATTTAATACATCCGGATTTATGGTAATTGTTTTTTATATTCTTAATTTTATTTTTTCGTTTGTGGTTATATCCGGTTTATTTGCACTGATGTTTAAAATTCTGCCTGATGCAAACATAAAATGGAAGTATGTATGGCTGGGTTCTATAGTTACAGGATTGTTGTTTACAATTGGGAAAACGGCACTTGCATATTATTTCGGGAAAGTACAACCTGCTACTGTTTATGGTGCAGCAGGTTCTATAATATTAATATTGTTATGGGTGTCTTACTCTTCAATGATACTCTTCTTTGGTGCAGAATTTACCGCTGCTTATGCTAAAATGTTTACAGGTAAAGTACCCAAGAGGTCGAAGGTTCTATCTTCGACCTAAAATATTGCAGCGTCCGCCGCTATTTAACCACCTAATTCACTAAAGTTGGGCGTAGTTTTAAATTTAAAAGAATTGCAAAAACAAAAATAACACCAACCCTAAAACCCTTACCCAACAACAAAAATACACCTCTCACACTTGCCCCCACTCGACCTCGTTTGTAATGAGGATGCTATGGATTGGCGTTTGTAAAGCACAGACATGATATTCCTTCCATTTTTCAAAACATATAATTTTATTTAAAATATATGTTTATTGTACCTATTTTTCTTTTGTGGCTCACTTTATATGTCTTCTATCCACTTTATGTTAGGAGAATAACTAATAACAGGTAGAAAACTTTTTATGCTTCTGATGACATAATGTGCAAAAGTTGCTAATTTTATTTTTTTATTCAAATAGATTAATTAAATTTGTCGTATATTTTTTTGTATGACAAAATTATTTCTTTTTTCTGCTTTAGTTTTTTCAATGTCTGTAATTAATAACGGTCTTTATGCCCAGTCTTTCAATAAAGGGTCATTGTTAATAAGCATTTCAGAAGGCTCGTCGCATGTAAGCTATAATACAATTAACACTACAATTGCAAACGACGGAGGTAATCATGGTAATGTAGGTGGTGATAGAGACCCAATTTCAATAGAATATGGGCTTAGTAAACATTGGGGTATAGGTATTAATTCTGGGGCAGATATTTATAAAATTAACGCCTTCAATTATTATACCATAAATAATGCAGATGTAAGAATGCAAACATTAAATACAAGAGCACCTCTTAATGATTTTAAAGTAATTACAAGTGAATTGACTGTTGATGCATATTATCATTATTTTGTAACCAAACATACCGATTTATCTTTATTTACTTCTATCGGTCCTGCTTCAATATCAGTAAAAGGTAATTATCAAGATCAAGCTTACCAATACACTGCCAGTGGGGCAATAGTAAGAGCAGGTGCAAAAGCTAGATACTATATAACTAAGCGTTTTGGCTTTATGGCAATGTTAAGTACTTTTAGAGCAGGCTATATATCAAAAGACATTAAAGATAATACTATGGGCATAAAAACAAGTACCTCGGTATATGGTAATGCTTTAGAGTTTGGTCTATGCTATAGATTATTGAAATAAACTTTTGGTTGTAATATTCGGAACAAGTTCCATTTTTGTCTTCACAACTTATATACATTTAATATAATAATACACTTAGATTTTCTTTAAAAGTATTGAAATGCAAAAAAGAAAACCCTGAAGTGATTAACATGATATAATATGCCAATTTATTAAAAAATAAAAAAATTACTTTTTGACAAAAAGAAAAAACTAAACCTCACCTTAATTCGGAAATTGCACGAAAAACTTAATATACCAACAGATGTTTTAGTGTGTAAATTCAAAATAAAATATCTTTGTTGCAATTATTTTTTATGAAAAAGAAAATGCTGCTTTCCGTATTCGTTGTAGTTACATCGCTAATTGCTTTCAATAAATCATTCGCTATTTGTTACCCTTATTCGGGTTCGTGGGGTGCAATAGACGGCAATATAAGATATGGAATCGACAGGTTTTACGTTCCAGGCTTTTCAGGCTCAATTCTAAATGATTCAGGCATTGTTGGTATAACTGAATTAACAAGTTGGGATTCGGGTTACTTAAACCGTACCGCAACTATACCTACCTTATACTTGCAACAAGGTGGGGTTTATGCAGCATCTGCCACATGGTATATGCCTCTTTATACTAACGATATTCAGGTTTGGGTTGACTTTAATGATGATGAGCTTTTTGAAGTAACCGAAGAAGTAACACCTGTATCCGGTTGGAACGCAACATCAACACCCAACCCTACCAATTTTAATATTTCTATACCCATAGATGCAAATTTAGGCAGGCATTTAATGCGTATCAGGTCTTTAATTGAAAATTACCCGATAGGTCATGCCCCTGCACATATTGACCCTTGTTTATATAGATACTTGAGCACATTGCCCACCTATTTTGCAGGCGATGTCGTAGATTATTATGTAACTATTTTAACCAACGATACCTGTACCGGTACACCAAGAATTGATTCAACAAAAGCTCCCAACCATGTTTGCACCAATGCCGGCTTCTATTTATGGCTTACAGGCAGCAGTTTTTTCAATGGCATGACTTTTCAGTGGCAATCGTCTCCAGACAGCACTTCTTGGGCTAATATTAGTGGTGCAACGGCAATTAGCTTTTCTTATTCACAAACAGCAACTTCTTTTTATCGTTGCTTAATAAAATGCATGGCAAGTGGCGATTCCATCTTTTCTATACCCAAAAAAGTTATTTACGATAGCCTGCTTTCGGCAGGCACAATAACAGGCACTTCCTTGTTTTGTGCAGGAGTAACCGATAGGTTTACCGATAGCGGCGCATCTGCTGCCGGTACATGGAGTATTTCTTCATCCTCAGTAGCTACATTAAGCACTATTTCAGCTACAATGGCAAGTGTTACAGGTGTTAGCACAGGTACTGCTATTATTAGGTATCAGTTAAGCAATGTTTGTGGATTATTCACATCTGCCGATACGATAAGCGTGATGCAATTACCGGTAGTAGGTGTTATTTTTGCGGGTTCTTCAACATTATGTATTGGTTCTACTACAACCTTCAGAGATACATCCAACTTGGGTAGATGGTTGGTAAGCAATACTTTTGCAAGTATAGACTCAACAGGTTTTGTTACCGGGCTTGCTGAGGGTGTTGATACTATTACCTATACCGAAAACAATTTCTGTGGCACTACCAATGCCACCACAACAATTGCCATCTATCCGGCACCCGATGCCGGCTACATTTATGGACCTGACACTGTTTGCATTTTTTCAACAATTACTATATTCGAATCGGTACCCGGTGGCCTTTGGAATCCTCATAACGGAGACATTTCTATAACAACTTCCGGCGTAATAACCGGCTTATATTATGGCTACGACACTTTAGATTATGGAGTTAGGAACGCTTGTGGCCTTGCCATATCTGCTCCATTCCCTATTTTTATTTGCAATCCGTTAGACCCGGCAACAATCAGCGGTCTTGACTCTGTATGTATAGGTGATTCTATCAATTTAACCTCGTCGTATAGTGACGGTGTTTGGAGTGCTAGTAATGCCCATGTTACCATTAATGCAAGCACCGGCATACTTACAGGTGTTTCGGCAGGCACTACCACAATTAACTATACCAGACGCAATGTTTGCGGGCCTGTAAATGCATCATTCCTGATTTATACTAAACATTGTATAAATGGCATTCCGGAAACAAACCCGAACACCGCTCATCTAAAAATATATCCTAACCCCGCTAATGATGTTGTAAGTATTGAATGGGAAAATCTTTATTCTGAAAATACAACAATTGAAATCAGTGATTTTACCGGCAGGATAGTCTATACCAATACATTCAAGCCAATGAATGCCAATGGTGTTAAAACAATACAACCAATATTAGAGCCGGGGGTATATATACTGTCTGTTGAAGCAGGAACTGTTCAATTTAAAGAAAAATTGGTTATTTGTAGTAGGTAAAGTTTCATTCTTACACTCCTTTCCAATCCCCCGGATTCATTCGCCAAGCTGCAAGAATTTCTTTATGTTCCGGAGCTATTAAATGCTTTTCTTCTGCAACAGCCATTAAAGCCATATAATTGCTTATGGTATATAAGGGTACATTAGCTGTTTTAAAAGCTTCGTCTGCCACAGGGAAGCCATAAGTGAATAAAGCACACATGCCCATAACTTCTGCACCGGCTTCTCGCAAAGCATCTACTACCTGTAAGCTACTTTTGCCGGTAGAAACCAAGTCTTCAATTACTACCACTTTTTGTCCTTTTTCCAGTACGCCTTCAATTTGGTTGCCCATACCATGTTCTTTGGGTTTAGAACGCACATAAATAAACGGCAGTTTTAATAAGTCTGCCGCCATTACACCATGTGCTATACCTGCGGTAGCTACGCCGGCAATAACTTCTGCATCGGGGTAATGGTCTAAAACCATGTTAGCTAATTCGCTTTTTACAAAATCGCGAACATAAGGAAAAGATAAAACTTTGCGGTTATCGCAATATACGGGCGATAACCAACCGGAAGCCCAAGTATAAGGTGCTTGTATATTCACTTTTAATGCATTAATTTGCATTAATTTTTCGGCGAAATGTTTTGCAGTAGTCATAAACTACCCAAACCTACGTCAAATACGTAAACCAACAAAAAATAGCCGGATGAATTTTATACAGAAAATATATTACAACGACAAACCGCTGATACTTACCACTGATAGTGAAGCATTTATAAATGAAAACCCGGTTGCTGAATTATATACTTTATTTTCGGTAGCCACTATACGTAATTTTAATCAGGCTGTGCAGCATTTAGAAATTCCGGGTACAAAGGGGGCTATTATTGAAGATATATCGGAAATAAGTCTAAAAAATTGCCTTTACGATTTATATCAAAATATAGATGCCGGTGGTGGCATTGTGATGAATGAAAAAGAAGAATTACTACTAATTTTCAGACGTGGTAAATGGGATTTACCTAAGGGCAAATGTGATGAGGGTGAACAAATAGACCAATGTGCATTAAGAGAAGTAAGTGAAGAAACTGGATTACAAAATATTACTTTGCTCGAAAAATTTGGAGACTCTTATCATTTGTATGCCCAAAATAATCAACAAATAATAAAGCATACCATCTGGTTTAAAATGAAATCTTCTTCGGAAGAAAAATTGAAACCACAAAAAGAAGAAAATATTATTGAAGCCCGCTGGGTTAGTATTAACGAGCTGGCACCGCTATTAAACAAATCGTATGAAGCAATAAGAGATGTAATGAGACAGGCAAACATAAAATGGTAGTAATAAAAAAAAGGAAATTCTAAAATTTATTGCATCTTTTTTTTTGACGTTGTTAAATGTTTAATTTTGTCAAAATATATTTTTATTGTTACGGCAGGTTAATTTAAGCATAAATGACAAATAAGTTTTACATAATTATAGTAGTATTACTGAGTTCTATGCTCAGTAATGCACAAATAAATAATACTAAAGAATATAAAATTTCTAAAATAGTAGATAATACTGTAAATACATTTCTTAAAACAGAGGGTGTAGGCAAGTTTTTTAATCAAAAAGAAGTTATCGCAGACGAACTGGTTACCATAAACCAATTTACAAAAGTTGGTGTATTGTCTGCCGAGCAGTATTATGCTTTAAAAAAAGCATATTATGAGATGTATTCTATTTTTGATTTTTTTACCGAAGAAATAGGGAGAGATATAAGTTCGTTTAATTCTTACAAACAAATAAATGATTCGTTGCGGGAGTATTTTAATGTAGTTGCTTATAGGTATAAAGTAGAATTGTTGTGTGCCGATAGTATTTACAACAATCACTTTAAAAACGAATATGATAAGTTTACCCCAAATTCAAAGAATTTATTTACGATGTCGTTAAGTAAGATAGCCCCGGCTATGGCTGGTGCAGTGGCACATGTGGTAGAAAACAATGAATTAAAAGGTGAGTTATTAGATTTAGCAGTACCCGGAATTAAAGCAAAATTACATGCAAGTTTAAAATTTCCTTATTGGGATAGTATTGTTACTGCCAAGCCAAGCGGTAATATACCTGAAGATTATAATCTAAGAGTTATAAACCCGATTGATTTTGAACAGGTGAATTTTAGATTTGTTGATGCTACCATATCATTTTTAAGAGACGATAATCAAACAATGCCATTAAAGCGAGGGGCTGGTAAGTCTATTTATCCTTATTTCTGTAACCAAAATACGTATAATGATGCTTATAATTATAGATTTGAATACAATATTAAGATAAAAGGATATGCATATATTGCTGTTTTAGAGTATAATAACACTAAATTGGAATGGGAAGTTTTAAAAAACAATCCTTTACCAATTCTAAATGATGAAATTAAATTGCCTGTTACAGAAGCAGGTGAATACAAACATTTTAGGCTTGTTGATAATAATTTTTTATTTTTATTATCTAACAAACCAATTGATAGTTCTGTAATTAATAGTGTGGTAACTAAAAATTCGCAAGGGCAAAAAATAATTCAAGATGTTATTGATGCTTTTGGGCCTAAAGTAGTTACAGCACCCGATTTTGTAATGAATGCCGCTGCCTTAAAAGCGAAATCAAATATCTCAATCAGAAACATTTCTATTGATGATATTATAGTTCCTGTCTATTTCAACTTAAATGGTAAGTAATATTTGTTTTCTTAAACCGGCAATTATTCAAATAATACAGTATTTTAGTATTTCTCTATTACTGCATTTCTATACAGATATTATTAATAAAGTAAAATAAGTTGGTTATAAATCTTTTCTACACTATAGAAACAAAACACTTTCTATACTATTTTTTTTACTCTTCCCCCTACAAAAAAAGCATCCTAAAAAAATCAGGATGCTTTTTTATAAATTAAGAAACAAAATTTATTACCAAACCTTAGCTCTGTCGCCGGGTTGACGGTACATTTTATCGGTAGGTTTAATATTAAATGCTTTGTACCAAGCTTCCATATTACTTACCGGTACATTGCAACGCAATATAGACGGTGAATGGGGGTCTGTTTTTAAACGAGAGGCAATTTCTTCGGGGCGAGTATTGGCACGCCATACTTGTGCCCAGCTTAAAAAGAAACGTTGGTCGGGTGTAAAACCATCAATCTTATCAGTACTTTGTCCTTGTTTGGTCTTTTTAAAGGCTTCGTAGGAAATATTAATACCACCTAAATCAGCAAGATTTTCGCCCTCTGTAAGGCTTCCGTTGGCATGTAGTGTATCTATTACAACAATGGCGTTAAACTGGTCTATAACTATTTGTGCTTTTATAGTAAAGTTTTCAGAATCAACCGGACTCCACCAGTTAGAAAGGTTACCCTCTGCATTATATAATCTGCCTTGGTCATCAAAACCGTGAGTCATTTCGTGCCCTATTACGCCACCTATGCCGCCATAGTTAACAGCATCGTCTGCATTGGCATCATAAAAAGGATATTGTAAGATTCCGGCAGGGAAAACGATTTCGTTAAATGCAGGATTATAATAGGCATTAACTGTAGGAGGGGTCATTTCCCACTCTTTCCTATCTACAGGGCGACCTAATTTACTTATCTGGAAATTATATCCCCATTGCGATGCGCCAATTACGTTTCTAACATAATCGTTACCTACTATTGTTAAAGCATCGTAGTTTTTCCATCTATCAGGATAACCAATTTTTTTCATAAATGAATTCAGTTTCATTTGTGCTTTTTTCTTGGTATCGCTACTCATCCAGTCTAATTTCTGAATTCTGTCCGAATACGTTTGTTGTAGATTATTAACTAAATCGAGCATGCGTTTTTTTGCTTCCGGTTGAAAGTATTTATTTACATATAACTCACCCAAAACATCGCCTATAGAACCGTCAACTATCTGTAATACACGCTTCCAACGTGGCTTTTGTTCTTCTTGACCGCGAATTAATTTGCCATAAAAGCCAAAATGTGCCTGGTCGTAAACGCTGCTTAAATAAGGCGACAAATCGTTCACGATATGGAATTTCAAATATTTTTTCCAAGTTGCAATCGGTTTTGTTTTTAATTGTTTCACCATTTCTACATAGAAAGCAGGCTCATTAACGATGATGGTATCCTCACCCTTAATTTTAAGGCTGGTAAGGAAATTAGACCAATTGAAATTTGGAGTAAGTTTATTGATTTCTGCTATAGTAAATTTATTATATAATTTGTATGGGTCGCGCATATCAACTCTCGACATAGATGCGGAAGCCAAACTTTCTTCAATATCATAGATGTCTTTTGCATCTTTTACGGCAGTTAAGCTATCATCGCCCATTAATTTAAGCATTTGTGGTATGTATAGCTTGTAAGCATCTCTTATTTTGTTAGTACGTTCGTCTTTATCAAAATAATATTCTTTAGCCGGCATACCCAAACCACCTTGTGCAAACTGACATATTTCTTTAGATACATTTTTATCATCAGGAGATACTCCGAAGTTAAATAGTATATCTAAACCTTGTGTGTGTTCGTAAGCAATTTCATCTATAATACCGGCAGTATCTCTTATGTTTTCAATACGCGACAATATGTCGTGTACCGGCTGTAAGCCTACTTTGTCTATATTTAAACTATCCATACCGGAGCGATAAAAATCGCCTACTTTTTGTAATGGAGTACCGATAGCAGCATTTTTGGTATTAGCGGCAGAATCTAATAATAAATGTAAATTATTATTATTATTGTCATTCAGTTCGTTAAAACTACCCCACCTGGTTTCTGTTTTAGGTATCGGGTTGTTTTTTAACCACGCACCATTTGCATACATAAAGAAATCATCTCCGGGTTGCACGGTAGTATCTATATTAGCCCTGTCTAATAATTTACGGTGGCTGCCATTCGCATTAGTACCGTCCCCTTTATAACCGCAAGAAACAGTAGTAAAAATTATTGCACCGGCAATAAGAACATTTTTGAACTGCATAACTTTTATATTAATTTTTTATTACGCAAAAGTAAATAATAATCCTGAATTGTTTTATTTCATTTATTTGGAATAAAAGGGAGTGGGATGTTGGTATTAGGAAAACCTATTTATATGAAAAAGTGTTAATGATGGCTAAGTTTAAAAATATATTTCTAAATTTGCAAAATTACTAAAGAAATTACATTATCTTTAATATGCAAAAAAATATCTATATGAGTGTCATTTTTTTTAATTTCAATTTAGGTAATGACAATTTAGTTGATGAACTATTAGATTATTATTTTGGTAATAATAAACATAATAGAACATTATACCCAAAAGTCGCAAGTTAATTTAACATTTTGTTTGTTGGGACTAAAATCATGGAAAACTTTGGTTTTAGTCAACGGATATAACTATACCGTATATAATTTTATGTTTTTTTACAGTTCTGGG
>CAIWXG010000266.1 GCA_903916555.1 uncultured Bacteroidota bacterium | reverse complement strand
TCCAAATTCCATACAAGACATAGTATCAGATTGCAGATACCGTTTATGGTCTTTTATCCGCAATTCCATTGCCCCTCGGGCACAATACCCATCTTCATAGAGTTGTTTAGTTTTCCATTCTCTTAAGTCGGAAACTATATACCCAAAAATCGCAAGTGTTTGGTAAAAAAGCCCATAAAGTGTTGATTATTAACAAATTATAGGCTTTTTAAATGCACCAAAAAGGTGTACCTTGTTAGGGGAATCTCAACTCCATAACATGCACGAAATTACACATTCAGACAAGAATATCACCACATTAGGCGGATTAAATTTTATTTTTAAGGCAATTAAAGACAAATGTGTTGACCAGTACATAGATGAAAAATTAGGCTCAAGAGCGGTCAATGCCAAGTATTCGTATTCCGATATTGTTCTATCCTTATTTGGTACAGCTATTTCGCAAGGCAGTTATGTCGCAGACATAGAACATTTTAAAGAGAATTATAGGGAACAATTTTTTCAAAACATACCATCACATGATACTGTGGAATATGCCTGCGGGCAATTGAAAACGCCTACAACCATAGAAACAACAGAAAAAGGGATTGTCCACTGGTTTAATTATTCTGATAAAATGAATGAAACCCTTGTTGGGCTTGCTGTTAAAACAGGTATGCTTCAAACACTGTCAGACAGTCATGGCTATATTCTTGATTTCGACAATGTGGTAATAGAGCATGACAAGCAAGATGCAAAGACATCTTATAAAAACACCAAGGCATATCATCCGAATTTTGCTTTCGTAGGTCGTATACCTGTGCATATAGAAAATCATAATGGCAATACACCTGCTAAGTATAAACAAGACGAAACCTTGCAAAGGTGTTTTGCTAATTTAAAAAAAGAAGGCATTAATATAGCCTCATTTAGAGGAGATAGTGCATCTTATCAAAAGAAAGTAATAGACGTAGTTGAATCAAATACAACAACATTTTATGTTAGATTAACAGATTGTGAAAATTTTCGGGAAAGCTGTGGTGCAAAGAAGGAATGGAAAAGAGTGTTAATTAATAATATAATAAAAGAGGTAACTACTATAGAGTACCAACCCTTTGATGCCAAAAAAACATATAGAGCAGTTGTTACCCGCACAGAAAAAAAAGATAAACAGATAGATATGTTGTCTGGAACCGCTTACAATTACTACGGAATAATGACCAATGACACCATAAAAAATGAAGAGGAGGTAATAAAATTTTATAATCAGAGAGGCGATGACGAAAACTCGAATAGGTATATGCTCAATGATTTCAATTTACATCACTTGCCATTTCCAGATATGTGTACCAATACAGTTTTTATGTATCTGATGGCAATGTGTGCTACAATATTTGAATGGATGAAAACCATATTAATAAAAAATAAAATTAAAGGAATTAAAATTTGCATGCGAATAAAATCTATTTTCTTTAAATATATAATGGTAGCTGCAACTTATATAAAACATGCACGAAAAAAAATATTGAAATTATTTACTACAGATAAAATATATTGCGAATTAAAAATTTAGTACTCTGGTTTATCGGCAAAATAACTTAACTCTCGTAATGGGGGTAAGGGGGTTTAATACCCAGAACTGTAAAAAAACATAAAATTATATACGGTATAGTTATATCCGTTGACTAAAACCAAAGTTTTCCATGATTTTAGTCCCAACAAACAAAATGTTAAATTAACTTGCGACTTTTGGGAGAACGTTTTTTATTTATAATGGAAATTCACCAACTTATACCATTAAAAAGTGGTATAGGTGATTTAATACAATCGTAATTTACATTAAATCTTTTTTTAGTGTGCAACTCTCTATTCCATTCAAAAAGACTCTCTAAATTTAAATCCTCTACATAAAAATTTTTTAAAAATAGTTTTTTTGATTTTATTTTTTGTACATTATTATCAAAAAATAATAAATTATACATAATACCAAAATCATTATTAACAAATCCATTCAATTTATTCAAACTTCCATTTACTAAATTATATCCAAAAATAAATTTAAAATTATATAGGCCACTTGAATTAATATATAAATTTAGAGTATCT
>CAIWXG010000265.1 GCA_903916555.1 uncultured Bacteroidota bacterium | reverse complement strand
CTATATATTCTCTATTTATTTTAAATGTTTCAGGCAAAGAAGGTATGTGGATACCTGCTACCTTAATAGCAAGAGAAGCAGATATGAAGAGCATGGGCTTACAAATACCTGTGGAACAATTATTTAATGATACCGGTACAGGGCTAAATAATGCTGTGGTGCTATTTGGCAAAGGCTGCACCGGCGAAATAATTTCGCCTCAAGGTATAGTATTAACCAATCACCATTGTGGTTATGGTACTGTACAGCGGCTTTGCGGACCCGGAAAGGATTATTTTGCCAATGGTTTTGCCGCAAAAAATAAAGAGGAAGAGTTGCCCTGTGCCGGACTAACGGTAACGTTTATTCGCAAAATGGAAAACATAACAAATAAGATATTGTTTGATGTACCTGATACACTAAACGATGCTGCAAGGGATACGATTGTAATGAATAGAATTAAATTGTTGGAAATGGAATACAAAAAAAATACGGGTTTAGATGCCACTATAAAACCTTACTATCAAGGCAATCAATTTTGGATTATTTTATCAGAGACATTTAAAGATATAAGACTCGTACTTTTTCTGCCAAATGGTATTGGTAATTTTGGGGGTGATGTAGAAAATTGGGTATGGCCAAGACATACTGGCGATTTTAGTGTTTTTAGAGTTTATGCCGATAAAGACAATAAACCGGCTGAGTATAACAAGGATAACGTTGCATATACTGCAAAGCAATATTTTAATATCAATGTTTCGGGCTATAAAGAAGGTGATTTTACAATGGTCTATGGGTTTCCGGGTACTACCGATGAATATGCGTCGGCAGCAAAACTAAAGCAGGTATATTCTATTTATGACCCTATTAGCATTGAAGCCCGCACATTAAGATTGAAAATCTGGATGGATAACATGACAGAGAAAAGAGATGTTTTTCTGCAATATACATCTAAGTATGCAGGGGTGGCAAATGGTTGGAAAAAATGGCAAGGTGAGGTTTTAGGACTAAAAGCAAATAATGTTACCGATAAAAAAAATAAATACGAAATTGGCTTTCAAAACTGGGCAAATAAATATACGAAACTGCCTTATGCAAAAGATATTCTGCCACAAATAAACGAACAAGCCAAAACAGTTGACTCTCTTATTTATTTAGACCAAATGAATAAAGAAACAGTAATGGCAATAGAACTGATACAACAAGCAGCAGTATTAGAAAAAATAAGGTTGTGCTTTAGAATAAGTAAGACTGATGCTGAATTGAGAGATACTATAAATAAGATAGCCGCATCTACAGCGGGTTTCTATAAAAATTATGATTTAAAAACAGATAAAAAGGTTTTTATAAAACTGATGGCATTATATGTGAAAAAATGTGAGAATACATTACCCTATTATATACAAGAAACGTTTGTACATGATATTCTTTTAGCTGATTATAATCAAAATAATAAAGCATCTATAAAACAATTATTGGGAGCTAACGCAGATAAAATCTTAGGACAAGCTTGTGAAGTATGGGCAAATAAAATTTACGATAGCAGTATTGTTATATCTCAAGAAAAACTAAGTGCATTTGCAGCTACAATAACAAAGGCAGATAGTACAAAAATGATGGCAGACCCGGCATGGAAGCTCTATAATGAAATTACTACACTTACCAAGCAAAATATTGCTCCTTATTTAGATTATTACTATTACAATATGCGCCATTTAAACAGGTTATATATGAAGGCGCAGATGGAAAAAGATACAAAAAAAGTATTTTATCCTGATGCAAACTTAACGCTAAGGCTTAGTTACGGTAAAGTACAAGGTCTGAAACCGGAAAATAGTAAAACGTATTCGTACCAAACATTTTTGAGCGATGTTATTGCATTAGACGATAGCACATCTACCATTTTTAAAGTTCCCAATAAACTTAAAGAGCTTTATAAAACCAAAAATTATGGTACATGGGGCAAAAATGGCACTATGCCGGTAGCTTTTATTGCATCCAACCATACATCGGGCGGTAACTCGGGCAGCCCTGTACTGAATAATAAAGGTGAATTGATAGGAACCAATTTTGACCGAGCTTATGAAGGCACCATGAGTGATTATTATTTTGACATGAACCGATGTCGCAATATATCGGTAGATATACGATATACTTTATTTATTATAGATAAATTTTGTGATGCCGGCTGGCTGATAAAAGAAATGAATATAAAAGGTATTAAGTAAAATTAATAGAAAAAATAGTTTAATT
>CAIWXG010000264.1 GCA_903916555.1 uncultured Bacteroidota bacterium | reverse complement strand
TCTTTTAAATGCACATTTATTGTTTTCAAATTTCGTAAAAGCAGGCGATGTTATTAATATAGATTCTAATGGTTTATATTCCTTAAAATATAGCAGTAGCCCTTATTCAATTAAAGCAAGTGATTATATAAAGATTCCCGACCAAAACTTTAATACTGGTAATTTTACACTTACAAGCCCTATTACAAATGCTTCTTTTACGGGTTCCATATCAGATTCTCTTTCTAATCATTTTTCTTATACTGATACGAGTGGGGCGCAATTACAACATATAGTGCTAAAGGCGGGAATATTACAATTAAATATTACTTCTACATATAATCAAAATATTAGTTTTATTATTACCTTTCCAAATATAAAAAATGGTTCTAATTCATTGTCTGTATCTTCTACAATAAGCTATCCGGCTACCACTGTTAGTAATAATGTAGATTTATCAGGATATACAATAGATATGACAAATGGCGGTACTGCTCATAATTATATTGCTTATAAAATAAATTATACGATAACCGGTTCCGGGCAGCCAATTAATGCGACAAATACATTAAGTGCTACAATAGGGTACACTAATTTGCAATTTAGTTTTGTTGATGGTACTATGGGGCATTATACCATCCCGATACCAAATGATTCTATTGATTTAAATATATTTAATAAAACGATTACTGCTAGTATCTATTTGCAAAATCCGTTGTTACATTTAAATTTTATAAATTCTTTTGGAATGGGTGTTACGGCTCAAATAGATAGTTTGTATGGTATTTCTACTTCCGGGTCTATAATAAATATGAGTTTGCCTGTTATGTCTATTTTAGGAGCTACTACCTTAGGCACAACAGCAATTAGTAATTACACTATTGATAGCACAAACAATACGTTTAGGAATATTTTAAATCCATCGCCCAATAAATTAGTATATAGAGGTAGGGTACTAATAAACCCGGGTGGTGGCACTGCATACAATTTTATTTCAGATACGAGTTCTATTAAATTGACGGTAGATGCGGAGTTGTCTGCTTGGTTAAAGATTATAAATTTCTCTTTACAAGACACTACAAAATTAATTTTACCACAAGATACCAATATACTTACTAAAGCACAGTTTGCGATACAAGTTATAAATGCTTTTCCTTTATATGCATCGGTTCAGTTTTATTTTGCAGACAGTAATTATACTATTTTAGATTCGCTAATAAAACCTAATAATAATATTATACCACAAGCACCGGTAGATAATAATGGGATTGTAAACGGTACAAACACTTCTACTACTTATTTTATAATGAATCACGACCAATATAATGTAATGGCAAATAAGGTTAGGTATGGTTTTACAAGAGGTAATTTATATTCGAGTGGAAGCGGTGCTGTGCAGATTCATAATAAAGATAATGTATCGTTGAAGTTAGCTGTTCGTTTTAGTTTAAATGTTTCAACAAATGGCTTATAAAACTATTGGCATGAAATACTTTTTATTCTTGTTTTTTATATTTTTTACTACAGTATCCTTTGGGCAAGATAGTTATACTTTAAAATTTTTACCTCAATTACAGCAATCGCAATGGATAAATTCTTCAAATGTAACGGATGCAAAAGTTTCAATTGGTTTGCCGGTTATATCTTCTGTTTCTTTTTATATTTTCAATTCCGGGTTTACATACCACGATATGTTCCATAGAATAAATGATACGAGTATGGGTGTAGATATGGGAAATTTATTTAGCAAGTTAAAAAAACAAAATTATGTTGGTTTTGGTACAGGCATTTCTCTTTTTTCTATTAATATAGCTAAAAATAATGTTTCTTGCGGTTTTTCTATTACTGATAAAATGAGTTTTCAGTTTTCATATCCGGGAGATTTATTTAATCTATTATGGTATGGAAATGGTGCATATTTAGGTAAAACATTAGAAATTGGTAATTTTGGCATCAATGCATCCTGGTATAGAGAATATGCATTGCACGGCACTTATGCTTATAAGAAGTGGACATTCGGTTTTAGCCCTAAAATTCTTTTCGGTAAAACAAATATTAATACCCAAGAAACATCAGTAAAATTATATACCGACCCCAATTTTTATAATCTCACTGCTTCTGCAAATATTAATGTACAAACAAGTGGTATTCCGGATACTACCGATACTAAAAATGGTTTTTTAAATGGTTCAAATCAAGTATTGAGTTATGTATTCAATAATCAAAACAGAGGTTTAGCAATGGATTTAGGGGCAAAATATGACATTAGTGATAAGTTAAATGTTTCTGCCGGCATAAATGATTTAGGTTATATTAAATGGAAAAGTACAGTACATAATTATAAGTCAGGCCCTTCTTCATTTGTTTTTGACGGCTTACATGCCGATACTTATTTTCAAGGTGATTCTTCTGCAATTTCATCGCAAACTTTAACTGATTCCATTAGTAAGCTTGTAAAATTTAGCAAGAATAGTAATGCATATACTACTTATTTGCCCTATAGCTTTTTTATGATGGCAAATTATAAGCTAAAACATCACTGGTTTGGTTTGCAATTTAATACGCAACGTTTTAATAAAGACTTTATTTATTCGGGTACGCTCTGTTACCAATTAAAGCTGGGCAAACATTTTACAGGAGCACTAACCTATACTGCTAAATCGTATAATCCGGCTAATATTGGTGGTGCAATTATTTTGCAATTTGCAAAAATGCAATGGTATATTATTACAGACAATTGGTATGCAGCAGTAAAACCATTAGACAGTAAAAGCGTAAATCTTAATTTAGGTATGAATTTAGTTTTTGGCAATAGAATAAAAAAACAAAAACAAAATGAAGCTATTGATACAGAACCAATACTAACACCTGTTCAACAGTAATAGTCTGTTTTTTTATTTGTTCATAATATCTCTTATAGCTACAGAGGCTACTGCAGCACCAAATGTGGCCGGTAGATAGGATATAGTACCATAAGCTGATTTTTTAAAGTTTTTGCCATCTGTAAACATTAATGATTCCTTTAATGGTCTTTCCGGGGAGAATACTACGTTTATACCCTCATAAATGCCTAATCCTTTCAGATTTTTTCTTATTTGTTGTGTAAATGGGCAATTAAATGTTTTAGCTATATCGCAAATTTTTAGTAAAGTTGGGTCTAATTTGCCTCCCGCACCCATTGAGCTTACTAATGGTATTCTTTTGTTATATGCAGCACTTATAAATGTTATTTTGGGGGTAATACTGTCTATTGCATCTATAACATAGTCATACTTTGTAAGCAAAATCTCTTCTACTTTACCTGGAGTAATAAATTCTGTTATTTTATGCAGTATTAATTCAGGGTTTATTTGCAATAAGCGTTCTGCCATAATATCAGCTTTATTTAGCCCATGTGTGGTTGCTAACGCAGGTAACTGTCTATTTCTATTTGTAGGGTCAACAACGTCTCCGTCTACAATTGTTAGTTCGCCAATTCCGCTTCTGCATAAAAATTCTGCAGCAAAAGACCCAACGCCGCCCATACCAACTACTAATACATGCGAATTATTAAGTTTGTTTAATTTTTCTGCACCTATCAATAATTCTGTGCGAGAAAGCCATGATTTATCAGTTATCATTTAGAAAAACTCTTTTAAAGTTTTGTTGAATTTGTAAAATAATATCGTTCTTATCAGTATTCCGAATTTGTGCTGCAGTAGTATATAATTCTTCTATTTCTATTGTTGACGTATCTGTTTCAAGAAAGAAATAGTTGGGGTTAATTGATTTTAATAGTTCTGCATTTTTATCTCGTAAAATACTTGTACCAAAAGAAAGGTAATACTGTTTGTCTATAAGTCTTTTTGCAATTGTTGCATTATTATTAAAGCCATGAAAAAGTACAGGGATACTATATTTTAGTTCGTTTAATTGTTTTAATCCGTCTTCAAAAGCTTTTACACAATGTATTATTAGTGGTTTATTTAAGGATACTGCTAGTTGTATTTGTTCTTTAAATGCTTTCATTTGTAATTGTTTATCTGTATTACATAAATAATCTAAACCACACTCCCCAATAGCTAATACATATTTATTTTGTGAATGTTTTTTTAGTAAATTTAAATTTTCTTCATAGTTATTTAGATACCAAGGATGCAAGCCTATGCTGTAAAATTTAGTTACATCCATTTTGTCAAAATTATCATACAGATTTTGTATAGTCAAAATAGTATCGTTATTTTCCTTTACTAAATGGGAGTGTATGTTATAAAATTGATGCATGTTATGTACTATTTCTTCTAAATATTTTGAATTGCTTGCTATAATTTTTAAGTAAATTTGCAAAAATAATCTGCATTGGCTGTACTAATTTATTATATAACTATTCCTTTTATTTACTTATTGTCATTATTGCCTTTCCCTATTTTATATTTGTTTTCCGACTTTCTTTATATACTATTATTTCGTGTTTTGGGATATAGAAAGAATGTTGTTTTGAACAATTTAAGAAACGCATTCCCCAATAAAACAGAAATAGAAATACAATTTATTTGTAAGCAATATTACCATTATCTATGCGATTTGTTTTTAGAAACTTTTAAAACCCTTACCATATCTAAATCAACCATGTTGAAGCACTGTTATTTTAGTGCTGAATCTTTAACTGTTTTGAATAAACTTGCATCTGAAAATAAAAATATAATTCTTGTTTTGGGGCATTTAGGAAATTGGGAATGGGCAGGAAATACGTTTAGCTTATTATGTAAATACCAACTATACGTTATATACCATCCTATTTCTAATGCCCGTTTCGATAAGTTAATGTATAAAATGCGCACGCGATTTGGTACTAAACTGATACAGATGAAACAAGCTTATAAAGAGATGCTGTTAAACAAAAATACTTTAAATGCAACAGCTTTTATAGCAGACCAGACCCCAAGTGCCCAAAATGCTTATTGGACGCAGTTTTTGAATCAGGAGACACCTGTATTTAAAGGAACAGAAGTTATTGCTAAAAAATTAAATTACCCGGTTGTATATGCATTTGTAAAAAAAGTAAAAAGAGGGTATTATGAAATATTTGTAGATATATTATGTGCTAATCCTACTGATACAATAGATGGTGAAATATCGGAAATGCATACCAGAAAATTAGAAATTGATATTATTAAACAACCTCAAAATTGGCTTTGGTCGCATAAAAGATGGAAACATAAAAAGCCTGTAAATCTATAATTTTGTTTTTATTACGAAAAGATATTTTCAATTTTGGTTTTACAAAGAAAAATGTATCTTGTAACCCAATACAGATTAGTGTAAATAAACTTTATTAAAAAAAACAAGTCAATATTAAGCAATTTAAAGTTGACTAGTTTAAAACCCATTTTTATAATTTATGAATTTATTCGTCAGCAATCTTAGTTTGGATACAACAGAAGATGTATTGTTTAATGTTTTTTCGGAATTTGGTTTTGTGGTTTCCACTAAGATAGTTAGGGATGCTGAAACAGGTATGTCTCGTGGTTTTGGCTTTGTTTATATGGCACAAAAAAATCCGGCTATTGATGCGATTGATAATTTGGATTGTTCTTATTTACTTGGTACTATTATTGTTGTAAAAGAAGCTAAACAAACACCTACTAAAAGAAACGTTGGTGGTAATAATAGATACCCTAAAAAAAGTAGTACAAGCAATAATAATAGGTTTGGGGGCAATAGCCAAAATAAACCGATGCGAACAAGAATACCCCGTAATACCGATGACTTTAACAGGTTATAATGTATATTAGTTCTCTTGTATAGCAAAAGTTTTTACACTGTCAATTTTGCCGTTTCTAACGTATTCAATTCTAGTTACATTTTTAGGTAAGCTATTTGGTGTAGAATTAAAGTCTTTGCTACTATTTTTATTCTCTGTTTTAGCTACTGTGGCAACTGTATTGTTTATGATTGTAGTATTCCTGTTAGCATAACTTCCTTTTTCTAATTTAAGATTCATTTCTATATCCGGTAGCATATTGTTTTCGGGTAAATGAGTTATCTTTTTGCTTAGCCAATAAGCGGTTTTCATATATTTATTATCCGGAAAATAGGAGAAGAAGCAAGTGCCGTCTTTTATGGTGTTAATAATTGGCATTGCTAAATCTAATGCTACTGCCGGACAGCCCCAGCTTCTGCCTAAGCGACTGTTTTCTGTTATAAATTTTTCGCTAACATATTGGGCTCCATGTACTACAATATCTCTATCTAGTGCCGCATCATTATAACCGTAATCCATACCATCTAATCGTAAAGATGTGCCATGCTCGCCCTCATAAGTGGCAGTTGTAACATAAAAACCTAAGCTGCTTTGGTGTGAATTCTTGGTGTTAGAAAATTCTTCGGCACAGTCTTCGCCTGTACCTTGCCCGTGAGCCACATAAGTATTAAATAAAACCTTATGAGCATGTAAGTCTATTACCCACATTCTGTTTTCGGTAGATGGCAGGTCGTAATTGCAAATGGTAATTATCTCCTTTTCATTGTTTAGTTTGCCGGCATATTTTAAATTCAAATAGCCACGATACGCTTTTTCAAAAACATAAAAGGGCAAATGATTGCAATTTTTGAAATCTATTTGTTTGTAAATCTGGGTAATATATTGTACTAAATGGGTTTCGTCTATATTCGTATTGTTCTCACCGGCAAAAGCAGGTATCGTAATTGCTGCAAATATATAGAGCGTAAAACACAAAATCAGTTTCTTCATTGCAGTCTATTATTTTGTAAGTAATGGTACATTACTTAAGTATCCCTGCGAAGATAATAGCATAATGAGGTATTATACATACCAAATTTCCGTTTAACCTAAATTTAACTTTTATTAATTTTGGGTTAATAAAGTGAAGAGGGGTGAATGGGACGCTTTTTAGATTTTTAATGTTACCAATAAAAACAGCCCATTTGCTACTAAAAGTTTTAATGGGAAGTTTATTTTTTGCAATTTATTGATAATTAAACACTTATAAAAAAATAACTGCTCAAAAATTGCTCGTTTAGTATTCATAGTGTGTTGTTTTGTTTGGTTATGTAATGGGTAATAGAGTGTAAGGTATTTAATTTTTAAATAGCGTTTTAATATTTAATTGCACCTTTTATGGAGTAGTTTGGGCTCGTTTTTGTTGTTGGGTAAGGGTTTGATGGTGGTTTATTTTTTGTGTGATTTTAGTTTTATTGTTAATCTGATATTCCAAAAGGAAACAAGAAATTTAAATAAAACGGTTGCGAGAGGAATTATAAAGGGTAATACTAAATTAGGAGTATAACAGCTAAAATACCACCCCCCAATATTAATTTTTACATTTTTTTAAGAAATTATTTAGTATTAACAAATACCTTCCCTAATTTTAGAAAATGTTTGTAGGTTATTATTTTAAATTTAAAAAATGAAAAACACTAAATTAAAATACATACTCTTGTTTTTTGCAGCTTTTATACTGTATGCCCCAATAATACATGCCCAAACATGGTTTGAATTGGGAACGGGAAGTAACGCATTAAATGCCAACGGCAACATTAATAGCCTCTGTACCGACGCTATAATAATTTATATGCAGCAGGTGAATTTGGTGATAGTATGTCTTTAATAAGGAAATATTATGTTGCCAAGTGGGATGCAATTACTCAACAGTGGGGTAGATTAGGAACAGGCAGCAATGCACTTAATGCGAACAATGGTATTTGTAAAATTATTGCAGATGACAACAATAATATTTATGCCGCAGGAGATTTTACCTATATGGACACAAGTCACCATAACCTGCAATATGTTGCCAAGTGGGATGCGGCAGCAGGCACATGGATGCGGCTTGGGGACGGTATGCAAGGGGGAATAAGCTGTTTATGTATAGACGACAGTGGTTATGTATATGCGGCAGGTCATTTTTATGACAGCCATGGTTTTTATTATGTATGCAAATGGACAGGAACAAACTGGCAAACTTTAGGCAACCTGAATGCTAATTTGTTTATCAATTCCATTTGTGTTGATGACAGTTTTAATGTGTATGCTGCAGGCAATTTTAGTGATTTTTCAGGACATCAGTATGTTGCCAAGTGGAACCATTTTACCGGATTATGGGAAAAATTAGGAAGCGGCTTTTTTGCTGATAGTACAGATGTTGATATTACTTCTATTTTTGTTGATTCAATACATAATGTTTTTGCTGCAGTTAACTTTATTCATCTTATTTCCGGTAATTATATAAGTAATATTTTTAAATGGGATGGCGTAAGTTGGAGCCTTTTAGGACTTTTAAACGGTAATAACGGAATAACAAATATCTGCAAACGTGATAGTGGTTATATTTATGCTACAGGTGGAATTACGGATACAACAGGAAATGTGTATGTTGCCCAATGGAACCCACTAACGATGCAATGGGGTAAAGTAGGAAGTGGGGACAATGCCTATTTCTTTCATCCGTATGGAACCGGTATTTTTACATTATGTACAGATAAGAATAACCGACTATATGCTGGTGGCAGCTTTACCGATAGTATATTGCCTACTTATTATAACTATGTAGCGGAATATGGTATTAATAATCTTGCTGTTACAGAACTTAAAAAGACAATTCAAAATATTGAAATTTATCCTAACCCAAGTAAATATGAAATAACTATTAATATATTGGGGCTGAATGCAAAAAACAGCATTATGTCTTACGCATTGTATGATTTAAGAGGTAAAATTTATTCCGGTGGAGTGATGTGCAATGTTGACAAGCGAACAAAAATAAATATACGAGAATTGCCTGAAGGTTACTACTTTTTACAAATTTATGAAAATGATGAAGAAATAAATATATTTAAAATAATAAAAAATAGTTATTAACAATTAAAAAAATACCCCAATGAAAAAATTGTATTTCGTTATTATGCTGCTTACCTGTATTCTATTTGGACAAAAAATAGAAGCTCAGACCATTTCTTCAATATCAGGAACATCACCTGGAGGGCTGATGCCTGTTTTTGATAATAGCTGTAATATGTATTTTTATAAAGACGGGTATATCAAAAAAATGGCGGCAAATGGTAGCGGCATCAGCAATATTGCCGGAACCGGCACTGCCGGTTATAATTCTGCTGAAGATGGTGGACCATCTCTTAGCGCACAGATTGACCTTGTAGGCATTTACCTTGACAAAGTTACCTGAAAGAGACAGAAATGTTAGTACTAACTTGACACATTCCTTGCCATAAAACCCATTCGATTTTTTAATTCTTATCTTATGTTCTTTTTATTTAACTTATGTTCCCTGAATTCGTTAGATGAATGTTCTATAATTACCTACGGATGCATAATTGGGACATCTGGAAGATAGGGTAAAATACTTAGCGCCTATTTATTTTTAATAAATTTAAAACAAGTATGAAACCATAAATAGCAAAGTATCGGGAACACTATAATAATTGCTTTATTGTATAAAAAAGCTTCTTTAAATTTATAATGAAGCATACACAATACAGATTTTGTAATGCCACAGCCATAACAATCTGTACCGAATAGATTTTTATAAATACATAATGAATGTTGTTCCTTTAACCAATTTAAAGGAACAACATAAAGAAAAATAGGAATCATAAAAATCAATATTCTAATAAATTTATTAGAATATTGATTTTTATGATTCCTATTTTTCTTTATGTTGTTCCTTTAAATTGG
>CAIWXG010000263.1 GCA_903916555.1 uncultured Bacteroidota bacterium | reverse complement strand
TTTAACATCCATAACACATACATATATAAATAATAAATTAATATATTTTGGAGTATAAAAAAATTGTGACTTTACTGAGAAATCTGCTTAATACGAGCAAAAGTCTAAAAAAACTACAGATTTTCAACCATTTTTCATCTCTTTATAGAAATAAAAAACTCATTCATTAGCGGAAGGATAGATTGTTTATTTATTTCAAAAGCAAATATCAACCAAATAGTAGTTTCATTATACTAATTATCCAGCTTTATTTCAAATAATTTATTCCAATTTTTACCTGTAATAAATATCCGGTTGTTTTTTGCATCATAAGCTATTCCATTTAATACATCAGGGCTATGTCTTCTGCCACTAACGGGTGGAATTCCTGCTGTTTGTCTCAAATTGCTTAAATCTGCTTTACCCACAATTGCTCCGCTTAGTGTATCTATTTTGTAAATAAAATCAGTTTTCCATTGGTTGGCATAAATAAAGCCGTTTATCATTTCCAGTTCATTAATTTCATATACAGGACCTAAATCATCATGAACTTTCAATGTTTTAATTTCTGCAAATGTATTTGGGTCTATAAAATGCAACATATTGCTGCCATCATCATATATCAACTGCCTACCGTTATTTGTCATTCCCCATGCTTCGTTAGTTGTAGTATTAAAGGTAGCCACTTGTTTTAAATTAGTAATATTATAAATAAATCCTTTCCTCTCTCTATAAGTAAGTTGATAGATATTATTATTCAATATCGTTAATCCTTCTCCAAAATAAGCGGCATCTAATTTTTGAGATTGCAGTACTTTTCCTGTATTTAAATCTACTTTGCGTATATCAGATGTCCTATATTCACCAATGCTTTCATAAAGTTTACCGTCATAAAATTCCAGTCCTTCAGTAAATGCATTAGGATCGTGTGGGTACTCATTAATTATTTCATAATTTATATATTTTACTGTACTTATTGCCCTATTTGTTTGCAAAGACGCATTGCTACTATTTGTTTTTGTATCACTGCAAGCATTAATAACAATAATAAACACGTAAAGACACCCAAAATTAACTAATTTTTTCTGTTGTTTCATAGCGTTTAAAGCCAATAGGGTTATGTGGCGGAAGGGGGGCTTGTGATTGATTTTGTTGTTTGCCATCCATATTTTTAAGTTCAGATATGCCTGTATAACTTGAATAAAAAGCAAATTCTATACCTTTTAATAGTATCTGTTCAATTACATCCATTGATATTTGTTCAATATCGTTTATTACTGCCATTGTTTTAAACTGTGGTTGTTCGTGGCTAAAATTATTATAATGTGGCAAAATCATAACAACTATCTGTCCTGTAATTGTTGGCGAAAAAGTAATTCTAAAACCTTCTTCAAAATATTCTTTTTTATCGCCTGCCACATTTTTAAAAATAACCATCATTGGCATTTCGCCTGTTCTAAACGTAATAGAAGGCAGTTCAACACAAGTACCATTTATGTCTTCATTAAAAGCATGATTTTTATCTACATAAAACGGTTGTTTATAAATAGAATTAGTATTAAGGTAATTAGCAATTTCTTTTAAATGAGCCAATATTTCCAAATGTTTTTTCAACCATTGTTCTCTACGATATTCTACATTTTTTAAACCTTCGGCATATTTGTTTGCGGCATTAAGTATTTCGGTATTCATAATCATATAAGAAAACATTTAGGTAAATTTAAAAAATTGCAATAAAAATACTAATAAAACATCAATCTTAATACTTTTTGCCTTCAGAATAAATTAACTCCTCTGTTTTATAAAAAAAATACAGCTAAAGTAATAAATAGCATTTTAATACCTATTTTAATAAGTCTTTTTTCATCATAAAATGAGGTATTCCTACTTCTATAAATTCATCGCCATAATGTATATACCCCATTTTTTCATAGAACCCCATTGCTACTTTACGGGCATGTAATACAATTAATCTATAACCATTATTTATTGCATATTTTTCGGCTGCCGCAACTAAAGCCTTACCAATATTATGCTGCTGCCAATCGCTATATACTGCCATTGCCCGCAATTGTATTTCGTTTTCAGTTATTGGTTGCAAAAATACACATCCGATAATCTTATTGTCTATAGTTGCAGAAAAGATTGTATTTAATATGTCTCTGCTTAAATCTTCATTTTTTAAAGAAAGACCTAAAGGTTTTCGCAATACTTCTTCTCTTAAATTCCAAACATCATTATAAGCTGCATCCTTAACTGTTATAATATTAATTTCAACTTGCGTGTGCATTTATTTATTCAACATTTTATAAACTACGTTATGGTAATACTACTTCTGTTTCTAAATTAGATTTTATTGTAAACGGAATAACCTCTTCTTTAGAATGTGGTTTTGAAGGGTCTTTTATATAATGTACTTGATAAGGCCCCGGTTGTATTTGTAAATGTTGCAGTGCTGTATCGGCAGTATTTTTGGTACTGAATGCTAAATATTTATCGCCCAATGGTTTATATAAAGTAATTTTTCTGTTTTTTATTGCCGATGTAAACTTAACAAAACCGGGAATTGGGATACCTATTGCTCTTTCAGAATCAAAATCCATATCTAAATATCTTGGGTCTTCAGGAAAAGTATTGATAATAATATGGTAGCTTGATGGTTCGTATTCTAATTTCTGAGTACATTTCTGGTCAATTACTACCCCGTTCGGATTATTTCTTTCTATTACCCGTGCCATAAATTCTTTTACCGGTCTGGTAGAATCTCCTATATAATAAAAGCTTAGACTACAATTTTTAAGTTTAACAATAACCTTAGTCGTTTTTCCTTCCGTAATTACCACATCATGAATTACTAAATTTCGTTTGTCAGTTAATGCTAAATTATAAGTTCCGGCAGGTATATCTTTTTGTAGGTCGGGATTACCATTGGGGTCAACGGTACGATAAAACTTTTTTACAATTCTATTAAAAGTTGGCTCTACCAGCATTATTTGCGGCATAGAAGCAAAATACTTACCTCTACCATTTGTAAAATAAACCATTAATCCGGTTTCTTTAGCATCTTCGGTTTCAATAGTATAGCTACTTTTTATTCCGGGTGGCACTCCAGGCTTAACTACCGGTTCAGGTTTATTTTTTACAACAGGGATAGGCACAAATGATGGCGGTTCGGGTACTTTCCTTTGTTTTATTTGGTCTTCTATAATTAAAATTAAAGGCTTTTTATAACCGGCAGATTTTAGATAATTCATTTTGCCTGCCACCGGTAATTCAGGCATTTCCTTTATGTCTATATCCGGTATTTGAATATCCTTAATTTTAGAGAGGGAAATTAAATTTTTCACCTTTTCATCAGGCAATTTTAATAATGCCGGTTTTAAAGTTTTTATAGATGTAATTAAGGGTAGTTGTATAGGTTCTTTTTCTTCTATAACAGGCGAAAGTGGCACATTAAACATATTTAATGGCACAGTTGAAGCAGTAGGATTATCTAATTGCTTTAAATGTGCAGGCATTAATCTGTTTATTGATGTTACAATAGGTAGCTGTAGAGGTGCTATTTCTTCTATAACAGGCGATGGCGGTACTGAAGCAATATTTAATTGTTCAGATTTAAATGCAATAGTTTCTATCTTAACTTGTGCAGGTTGTAATTTGGCTATTATAGAAGACGGTGGTAATTTAATAGGTTCTATTTCTTCTATTGTTGGGGCTGGTGGTACTATAATCGTATTTAAATGTTCTATTTTTTTTATATCATTTTGCCATAAATAAGATGCAGGCTGCAATTTATTTATGGTAGCTACAGCAGGTAATAAAGTTGGTGCTTCTGTCAAAGTTTCAACAAACTGTGGCAATTGTACCTTATTCATTTTATTTATTGGTATAACTAAATCTTCTGGTTCTTTTATAGATGCCGTTTTAAGATAAGTGATGCTCTTGGTAACTTTTAGAGGTTCTTTTTCTATAGGCAAATCGGCAATAGCAGGCAATACAACCGGTTGTAATGTAATAGGAGGTCTATTATTTAAAATACTTACTTGTAATTGTGCTGGCACTAAATAACTTATGGCAGAAAGTACGGGTAAAATATTTTTCTTTACTTCAGTAGTTTCGGGTTTTGTTTTTTCCTCAATTATTTCTACAGGTGGGGTATTTACTTTTAAAATACTTGGTGCCGAAGCTGATATTTTTTGCAATATTTTATAATCTGATTGAGTGATATTTAATATAGGTCTAAACGACTGTACAATCGTACTTACAGCACCCGGTATATCGCCTTCGCTTGTTACCTGAAGGTAATTGCCCATGCATGCATATACTTTTCTCAATTCAGGATAATCTTCTAAACCAACAATATAGGGTTTAAAAAACACCTTATTTTTAATTAATTTCCGCATTACTTCACACAAATCACCACCACAACTTTCGCCACCATCTGTTATTAAAATTATACTGTATGCATTATGGTCTTCATCTACTAAGTCGTATTCTGCTGCTTGCGATAGTGCATAAGCTATTGGCGTTACTCCTCGTGGTTTAATATCACTAAGTCTTAAATCTAATTGTGTACGGTTACTGCGGCTAAATGCCACTTCATTTTTTGTGTCGTAGCAATTATTTTCCTGCATATTGTGTTGATGCCCAAATACACGTAATGAGAATTCAACATTTTTATTCATTGCAATAACGCTATCATATATATTCAATATAATATCGTGTGCTGCTTTATATTTTTCTTTATTGCCCACCCAAGGCTGTATCATGCTAGACGACTCGTCTAACAGAATTAATATTCGTGATTGCGTATATTCACTCTTATTTTGTGCTGAAGAAAACAACACAAAACACATAAATAGAATAAATAAAAACTCCTTACGCATATTTATATAAATAACAAACCTACAATTTTTATGGCAAATATTGGTTTAACAATATTCTAATTCGTATAAATGAAAGTTAATATTTATAATTCCAATAGTTAGAATCTAAAAAAAACTATTTAGAACTACTTCTAATCAATTGAATTAAAAATTATAGATTGTAATTTTAATGAGTAAAACCAATCACATTAAACAAAAGAATTAAGCCTTTTTTATTTTTCAATTTTTAATTTTTATTTTTAAATTAATCCTTACATTTGCTTAAAATAAGCACAATAAACTATTTATAATATGTTCTGGACACTTGAATTAGCATCACATTTGGAAGATGCACCATGGCCTGCAATCAAAGACGAATTAATAGATTACGCTATCCGTTCGGGTGCACCACTCGAAGTAGTAGAAAACCTACAAGAATTAGACGACGAAGGAGAAATTTATGAGGGTATAGAAGATATTTGGCCGGATTACCCTACTCAAGAAGATTTCTTCTTTAATGAAGATGAGTATTGATATTGTTATTAAAAATAACAATATCAATATGTATAAATTGCATCAAGGATATTATTGTTTAAAATAAAGCATTAAATAATAATGTCCTTTTGTTTATAATATAGAATGAATCGCCTACCTACGGAAAAGATGTCTTTTTTCTTTATTTTTTATGGCAGCAACATGCCTTAACTGTATGCCCTACCATAGCAACTTTAGGACTTAAATAGGGGATTCCTAAATTCATGCCCCTTAATACAAACAAACAGCCGAAAGCAAAAACTAAAATAGGTGCAAATCTTTTTATATGTGCAGTACGTACAAAATTCATTTTCTGCTTTAACAAGGTTATTCCTATAAGCATAGGCATAGTACCCAACCCAAATACATACATAAACAGAGCAGCATTTAAGGCAGTTGTAGTTGTTACAGTTGTAGATAATGCCATGTAAACCAAACCACAAGGCAACAAACCATTAAGCATTCCCGCAAAAGTAATAGCAGGTAAATTAGGTTTACCAATTACATTACCTAATTGCTCTTGTACGAAGCCTGCCCAAGGCAATTTTACTTTAAATTTACTATTGGGCAAGAACGATAATATACTTAAAACCAATAAAGAACAACCTAAAATGATGGATATATATTGCTGTATTTTAGGTTCAAAAAGACTCCTGAAAGAATGCAATAGTATTGCCAATAAAGCATAAATGGTAATGCGACCTATGTGGTATAATAGTATTGCCGCAAACTTCTTTATTCCTTTAAAAACGGAAAACGGCATTATCCATACAATAGGCCCACACATACCCGCACAATGCAAGCTGCCTGTAAAACCCATTAAAAACACCATTGTTACCGTTAAAGAATTCATTATGCGTGCAGATTTATTTCAGTTTCCTGATGATAGTTTTTACCATCTATTGTGCAATTAATTTTTAAAATATACCTAGTCTTTTGCAATTCAGTTCTTGATATTGAAAAACTATTATTCTGTGGTGTTATTTTATAGGTATGGTCCCAAGACTCGTTTACAGGTGAGTAAAATTGAATACTGCCGGTAAGCATTTTATCCTTAAACTCATTAGGAAATTCAATAATAACAGAACTTTCATTAGCATGTATTTGCAATGGCTGTGATAATGCCGATTGGTTTTTACTAGCATCTATTACCTTTTGATACGCAACTTCCTCACCATAATAATCATCAGATACCAAATCGAAATGCTGCCTGTTACTTGCTATAACAAGCGATAATATTAAAATTGCAAAACATCCGTAAAGAATTGCTATTTTCCAACCCCAACCCAATTTCATAAATATATTTTTTAGTTTTATTAATAATATTCAAAATTAATGACTATCAAATGGTCCAAGGAACGAAGTAGTAATAGTACTTATCTTTTTATTACCTTCATAAACACCTATCGTTATTTTTGTTTTTCTGTTTTTTATCTCATTATCATTCAAAAATACAAACATAGAACCTGCTGTTATGCCATCTTTAGGAATAACCAATTTTTCTTCACCTACTAATTTTATTGTGCCTTCAAAATTTTCAGGTTTAAGTACTACTTGCTTATCTTTAAATGTTTTATTAAGTATTTTATAATTATATAAATTACTCATTTGATTATTTGGTTGTTCCTGATAAAGTTGCCCAGGAGTACGTAAAATTGTTATACCTACATCTGTTCTACTAGCCAATAACCACACCAATACACCCAAAAGCAAGCACATAACTATTGTATAAGCTTTCATTCTAGTATTCATGCGCCAAGGACTTTTCTCTGCAATATTACTTTCCGATGCATATCTTATTAATCCCTTTGGTAAACCAACAGCATCCATCATTTTATTACAAGCATCAATACAGGCAGTACAATTAATACATTCTAATTGTGTACCGTTTCTAATATCAATACCTGTAGGGCAAACCTTTACACATTGTACACAGTCGATGCAATCACCAATAGTACGTTCTTCATTTTTATGAAATTTGCCTCTTGTCTCACCTCGCTTATAATCGTAAGCTACATTTACCGATTCTTTATCTAATAACACCCCCTGCATTCTACCATAAGGACAAATTACTAAACATACCTGTTCTCTAAGCCATAGATATACAAAAAAGAAAACAGTAGTAAATATACACAATGAAATAAAAGTACCTATGTTTTTAGTAATGGACTCTGTAACTAATTTGCCCAATTCATCTACCCCAATTACATAAGCAAGAAACGTATTGGCTATTAAAAAACTTATTAACCAAAATACCAATACTTTAGCTCCTTTCTTGGTAATTTTCTCTGTGTTCCAAGGTAATTTTGCTAACCTTCTTTGCTCATTACCATCTCCCTCTATCAGGTATTCTACTTTACGGAAAATCATTTCCATAAATACTGTTTGCGGACAAGCCCAACCACAAAAAATGCGACCAAAAACAACAGTAAATAATGCCACGAAAACAATGAACACTATCATTCCGATTGCAAAAATAAAGAAGTCCTGTGGCCAAAATATCTGTCCGAATAATATAAACCTTCTTTCCAAAACATTTATTAGGAAAATAGGATGATCATCGTATTTAATGAACGGTAAAGTAAAAAAGACAAATAAATAAACAAAGCTTACTATTGTTCTTGCATTATATAATTTACCGTGTGGCTTCTGTGGGAATAACCATACTCTACTTCCTTTCTCATCTACCGTTGCTAATTTATCTCTAAATGATGCAACTTTTTCCTCTTTATCGTTCATTAAATTTCAATTATAAAATTCCTATTTTACTTTAACTGTAGTATCCACTTTAGGAGTAGAAGCAGAATCCACTTTGGGTGCTCCTGCTTCAATATACAAGTCTCCTTGCGGTGCTTTTGGTGTTGCAGGGTGTGTACCTCTTAAAGATTTAATATAGCTTGCCAATTGTTGAATTTGCTTTGGAGAAAAATCATCTTTCCAACTTTTCATACCTTTGTCTTGCCATCCGTATTTTATGGTTTTGAATATATCTTTAATGCTACCACCATGTAACCAATAATCATCTGTAAGATTTGGGCCTACAATACCACCACCATCTTGTAAATGACAAGGGGAACATGTTTTCAAAAACAATTCTTTACCTGCATTTAAATCAGCCGGTTCTTTAAGAAGCGTTACATTGTTTTCATCAATATTATTATTAGATTTTGCAAGATATGCAGCCTTATCTGTTTCTGCTTTTGTCATTTCTATATTATACTCCTCCACTTGGCTAAGCCCGGTATGCGAAACCTCATAACGATAAAAATAAATGATACCTACAATTATTGTAAGATAAAAACCATATTTCCACCAAGGTGGTAGGCTATTGTCTAATTCTTGAATACCGTCATAATTATGGTCTAATAAAATATCATGTTCTTTTTCTAAAGAAACTGCTTTATTAAAATTATCCCAAAACCAACTTCTTTGTGGTAAAGCAGGAGCATTCAAAATTTTAGTATCATTTTGAATTTTCATCGTATGCAACATCATTTGTATAAATGCCGTCATTATTAATATCACGAATAACTCTAATGATACTATTGTAATAATGAGATAAAAATCAAACTCCGGCAAACCTTGAATCATCTTTGTTGCAACAGGTGTTGCCGCAGCAGGTTGGTCGGCAGCAAAACTGTGAATGGCAGGTATGCTTAATGCCGCAAGTAACAATACGGTTTTCACAATGCCCGATTTTGCATCTTGTTTTTCTTTACGCATTTTGTTTTGTAAATCATAACTAAGCCAGCGTAAAATATACCCTAATCCTCCTATTACAAAAAGTAATACCAGTATTAAGCTAATCCAGCAAATAAGTGCAACATTGTAACTATTGCTTTCGCTTTGTGGTGGTGTTGCAGCAGCCTGAACCATAAATGGAAGCAGAACGAGTGCGGCTGCAAAAAATAATGATTTTCTTAGATTTGATTGCATATAATAATTTCTTTTTTATATTTATAATTATTTGTCTTTTTCTGTTTCAGGGAAAGGCATATTTTTCATGACGCTGATATACTTTTTATCTGCTTTTAAAGCCCATACCGAAACGGTAGCAAAGAATAAAAAGAATATAAACAATGAAGTAAGTGGATATATACCTACACCTGTTATTGTTTCTAAATAATGTATGAATTTCATGATATATATTAATGATTAGCTTCTGCTGTTTTTTGTTCTAATTTTATATCTGTACCCACTCTTTGCAAATAAGCTATCAAGGCTACAATCTCTTTGTTGCTTTGAATAGGCAATTTATCTTTTGCCAAATTCTCAGTAATTTTATTAGCTTGTATCATTAAATCTGCTACTGCTAATTTATCATAACCATTGGCATAAGGTACTCCTAATGTTATCATAGCTCTTATTTTTGCAGGTACTATTGCAGTATCCAAATTATTATGGAATAACCACGGGTAGTTGGGCATTACTGTACCGGGTGAAATACTTGACGGCTCTAACATGTGGTTAAAATGCCAACTATCAGGATATTTTCCACCTATTCTGGCTAAATCCGGACCGGTACGTTTACTACCCCACTGAAATGGGTGGTCGTAAATAAACTCTCCAGCTTTAGAATACTCACCATATCTAACTACTTCACTTCTAAACGGACGAATCATTTGGCTATGACATAAGTAACAACCTTCTCTTACATATATATCTCTACCTGCCAATTCTAATGGAGTATATGGTTTTACACTTGCTATTGTAGGTATGTTCTCTTTTACCATAAATGTAGGTATCATTTCTACCGCACCACCAATCAAAATCAATACTAAACTAAGTAACAACATTTGTACCGGGCGGCGTTCTATCCATCTGTGCCAATGTGGAGCACCATGAGGGACATACACTTTTTCAAGTGGTGCTGCTTCAGCAGGCTCATCATTCCAAATAGTACCGGTTTTAATTGTTTTCACCAAATTATATACCATTACTAATGCACCTATTAGGAATAAAACACCACCTATACCACGCATTAAATAGAATGGCTGCATTTGTTTTACAGTATCTAAAAATTGATATTTCAATGTGCCTTCTGGTGTAAACTCTTTCCATGCAAGACTTTGCATAAAACCGGCCCAATACATAGGTACAACATAGAATATTATACCTAATGTACCAATCCAAAAGTGTGCATTAGCTAATTTTACGGAATATAATTTAGTTCGGAATATTTTAGGAATTAAATAATACAATATTCCGAAAGTAAGGAACCCATTCCAGCCTAATGCGCCAACGTGTACGTGGGCTATTGTCCAGTCGGTAAAGTGGCTAATTGCATTTACACTTTTCAAACTAAGCATTGGACCTTCAAATGTTGCCATACCATAAGCGGTAACTGCCACAACCATAAATTTAAGAACGGGTTCTTCTCTTACTTTATCCCATGCACCACGTAATGTAAGTAAACCATTTAACATACCACCCCAAGATGGAGCTATAAGCATAATTGAGAAAACTGTACCTAACGATTGTGCCCAATTAGGTAATGCAGTATATAATAAGTGGTGTGGCCCAGCCCATATATAAAGAAATATTAAAGCCCAAAAGTGTATTATTGATAAACGATAGGAGTAAACAGGACGATTTGCCGCCTTAGGCATAAAATAATACATTAAACCTAAATAAGGCGTTGTAAGGAAAAATGCTACTGCATTATGCCCATACCACCATTGTACTAATGCATCTTGAACACCTGCATAAGCCGAGTAAGATTTTAACCAGCTAAAAGGTAATTCCATAGAATTTACTATGTGTAATATTGCTACAGTTACAAAAGTAGCTATGTAAAACCAAATTGCTACATATAAATGTCGCTCTCTGCGTTTTAGAATAGTACCAAACATATTCCAACCGAAAGCTACCCAAATTACTGCTATTAGTATATCTATCGGCCATTCCAATTCGGCATATTCTTTACCAGATGTAAAACCGGCAAGTAATGTTACTGCCGCTAATACGATAATGGTTTGCCACCCCCAAAAATGGAATCGGCTTAATCTGTCATTAAACATACGGGCTTTACATAAACGTTGCAGCGAATAATATACACCCATAAAAATACCATTACCAACGAATGCGAAAATAATAGCATTGGTATGTACAGGTCTTACTCTACCAAAAGTAGTTTCAGCCAAACCCATATTTAATACCGGAAATACCAGCTGAAATGCTGCCAGTATTCCGGCCAGCATACCAACAATGCCCCAAAAGATGGTGGCATAAGCAAACATTTTTACGATTTTATTATCGTAAAAGAATTTATCAGTTTGTACTGATGGATTTGTTTCTACAAAGGAATTACTCATATCTGTGTTCTGCTTTAATATTAATAAAAAATTTTATTTTAATCTTCATGTAATATTCTCATTGCTGCACCCTTATTATCTTCATATTGATTATCTTTAATACTCCAAATAAAAGCACCTAAAAACATACCGGCAACTGCAATACTTATCAAAACGAGTATATATATAGCACTCATAAATCATTTTTTATTTACAATGACAAAATTAATCATGTCGCATTTTACAAATAATGACCTTACTCAAACAAAAAACTGATATTGGTCAGTTTATGGGTATTTTTAAGACTTAAAGGTGTTTTTGTTGCTTATTAATGTCGCTGATATTCAACATAATAAGATTTCATAAATAGATTAATACAAAAACTGATTTTTTATAATGCATAATGAATAAAATAGAAGCAACAGTAGTAAAATAAGATATACACATCTTTTTCACTTTTACATTTTATAATTTTACTTAGCTAATTAATTATAATTTACTTTTACTGCCTCATTAAAAATTTATGCATCCAGGCAATCTTAAAATTGAAGATTTTACCTATAAACTTCCAGAACATAAAATAGCCCTCTTCCCAAAAGAAGAAAGAGACTTATCTCGATTACTTGTATATAAAAACAGGCAAATAACGGAAGATATATATTACAACATTAACAACTATCTACCTGAAAATAGTATGTTATTCTTCAATAAAACTAAGGTTATAAACGCCCGACTCTTATTTAAAAAGCAAAGTGGCTCTATTATTGAAATTTTTTGCCTAAATCCAGATAAAAAATATGGAGATATTAATAATGCTTTATCTGTAAAAAAACAGGTTGAATGGGAATGTTTGGTTGGCGGTGCCGGAAAATGGAAAAATGATTTGGTTTTAGAGTTAAAAAACGAATTTCCTGATTTTACTTTATTCGCAACTTTAAAGGAAAAACTTGCTAAAGGAACGTATTTAATAAACATTGAATGCACTGACCCACATCTTACTTTTGCTGAAATATTAAATTTTGCAGGCAAAATACCTTTACCTCCTTATTTAAACAGAAAAGAAGATAAAAGTGATATTGAAAATTATCAAACTATTTTTGCACAAAATGAAGGTAGCGTTGCAGCACCAACAGCCGGACTCCATTTTACCGAAAGAATACTAAATAAACTTCCTTTACAAAATATTTGTACACATTTTGTTACTTTACATGTTGGGGCAGGTACATTTATGCCTGTAAAAAGCGATACAATGCAAGGCCATACTATGCATACAGAGTGGATAGAAGTAAACTTAACTACAATTGAAAAATTATTGCAAGAATTAAACCAAAAAATTATTGCTGTCGGTACAACCTCTCTACGAACCATTGAAAGCTTATATTGGATAGGTATGAAATTGCACCAAGGATTACCTCTTGATATTATTGCTGTTTCGCAATGGGATGCTTATAAAATAGAAGATACAATTAGTGTTAAAAGCGCTTTGGATGCTATTATAAATTATTTATATACAAACAAATTAGATAAATTAATAACACAAACACAACTATTAATTTGTCCGGGTTATCAATTCAAAATAGTAAAAGGGTTGGTTACAAATTTTCATCAACCTAAATCTACGCTATTACTACTTGTAGCGGCTTTTATAGGCACCGATTGGAAAAATATCTATAACTATGCTTTAGAGAATGATTTTAGGTTTCTAAGTTATGGAGACGGCTGCTTATTATTACCTGATAACTGAAAATTTACTTCCTAATTGCCGGTCCGCAACCAGAATTTTTCTTTGATTTTATTAAAGAAAAACCTGCACGTATAGAAAAATAGGTAGGGCTGAAAAACTGATGCATATTACCCTTAAAATTAGAATAATCATCTTCGCTTTCAGATGGTTTTTCCATAGTACCGGGTATAATTCCTACATCTTCTGTAATTGTAAGATGTACTTTACCAAATAATTTATAATACTCCGTAAATCCGATACCTATCCTAAAAATAAATTGTTTTAAATCATCATTTTCAAATATTACTGTATTGTAATAAGAGCCAATAGGAAATAAAACATTGTTCCATTGATGTAAAAAGCCTTGGCTTGCTTGTAAATACCCGACACCAAGCGAAAAATAACCATGTAAATTACCACTGCGATTGAGTTGTACGGTTAAAGATGGAGCAAGTATATCGTAAGAAAACCTATATTTTAGGACCCCACCCGAAACTGCATTAAAAGATTCAGAACGCTCTAAATTATATTCTTGAATAAAACCCTGAAAACCAATAGCACAACGACTTGAAACAGCCTTATAATAATATAAACCGGCACTTGCTCCAAAATCATAATTATTATGATTGCTAACACCCATACCACCCCACAAATAATAAAAAGTATTTGAATAGCTTTTTATTGTACTTAAGAATATCAAGCAACTAATAAATAATAATTTAAATATCTTCATTGCAAATTTTTTTTAAAATAAAAATTAAGGCGCATCAATTAACCATACTTCCATTGGCCCTCCCAAATTTGCATCTATCTCGAATGTTTGGGTTGACTTTGAATCTGTAATATCTATATCTGTATCACTGTCTGCCGCATTCAGGCATTTTGCACCTATCCAATTATGCCCATGATGCAATGTAACTTTAAGGCATGTATCTACTTGTGTTACAATATAATTATGCAAATACATTGTTCCATTTATATAAATATCAAATTGGTCTCCATCCTCTTCCCCATCGTAAATACAAACTTTTAAATTTAAAGATTTTACAACAATTCCACCTTGTAATTCACTATTAGGCGGCAATATAACAGTATCTGAACCCGGTGCAGGCAATGAAGATATTATTTCATCGTTCATATATTTAGGATTGTTTTTTATACAACCATTTGTAAAAACGAAAACTACAAAAACAAAAAATACCATTACAAAAGTTCTCATTCGGCTTATTTATTAAATATAATTTTTAAAAAAAACTATGGTAAATATATTGTAAACAATTTGATTTTTATCAAAAAATATTATTCAGGTTCTTTTAAATACTTTAAATATAAATTACATTCAACACAAATACAAGTTTAATAACAATATTTAAGTATTTTGAGATATACTTTTTTTTTAAAGAATAGTAAAAGTGCAATTTAAATACTAATTTCATGTTTTTAAAACGAATAATGTTGCTATTAAGGCATATACCATTCTTAAAAACTGTATTTATATATTCATTTACAGCTTTTGGAGGCCCACAGGGTCATATTGGTATGATGTCTAAAACATTTGTACAAAAAAGAAAAGACATAACCGATGATGAGTTATTAGAATTTAATTCCTTTTGTCAAATGCTTCCCGGTCCTTCATCAACACAAACTGTAATGTTAATAGCCATGAAAAGGGGCGGCATACCATTGGCATGTATAACTTTATTGTTATGGGTTATGCCTGCAGCAATTATAATGGGTGCATTTTCATTTTTACTCCGTTATTTTGATTCAAAAGATATACAAACAAATTTATTTGAATTTATTCAACCTATGTCGGTTGGTTTTGTATGTTTTGCAGCTGCCAGAATGATGAAAACGACCACGCAACACATTGCTACAACTTTAATTATGATGGGTGGTTTCTTAGTTACAATTGCCATCCGTTCGCCTTGGGTTTTTCCTGCTTTACTTGTAATATCCGGTATTGTAAGTAATTTTAGTAACAAGCGTATTCCTGATTCATACGAGAAGCCCAAACGCATTAACTGGGTTAATTTATGGCTATTTGCGTTCATTTTTATTGGTGCAGGTATATTAAGTGAATTAGCAATATCACATCATTGGGCACATGGTCGGGTATTTAATCTTTTTGAGAATTTCTATCGCTTTGGCAGCATTGTTTTTGGTGGTGGGCAAGCATTATTGCCCATGATGCTTTTTCAGTTTGCAAACGGCCGACCGGGCTCTATTACCCCGGATGTTTTAATGACAGGTTATGGAATGGTGCAGGCTGTTCCCGGTCCTGTATTTTCGGTTTGTTCTTTTGTGGGTGGTATGGTAATGAGCCAATATGGAACATTTTGGCAAATTGTGGGCTGTTTTACAGCCATAATTGCTGTTTTCTTACCAAGTACGCTATTGTTATTTTTCTTTTTTCCTATTTTCCAAAACTTAAAACATCATGTTATTATTTATAGGGCATTAGAGGGTATTAATGCTGTTGTGGTAGGTATTATTTGGGCATCAGGTATTCTATTATTTCAAGCTATTTCCCCTATAAAATTATCGCATATCCTATATCTAAATCCAAACATAAGTATTTTACATACCATATCGCCCTATTCATTTGAATGGAGTAATTTGGTGGTTGCCATCATTACTTTTTGCTTATTATATTTTACTAAAATACCCGCACCATTCATTGTGCTTGCTTGGTTACTACTTGGATGGACAATGCATTAAAAAAAAACTATCACACTATTCCTTTTCTTTTAGCAGCGTTTTAATATCAACAATTAATGTATTCATAGAACTTTCTTCTAAGCCATCATAGAATCCCCTAATTCTTCCTAACCTGTCAACAAGAACAAAGTGTTTATCGTGTATAAAATCTTTATCTATAGTTAAGCCTGCGGTGTCTTGTTGAGCATTAATTAGATAACTGAATCGGGCTGCTTCATATAATTGCTTTTTGTCTCCGGTTAAAAACATCCAATGTTGTGCATCAGCTTTAAACTTATTACTGTATGCCTTTAGTGCTATAACAGAGTCTTTTTGAGGGTCAACAGTATGAGATAATATTAATACATCTTTATTGCCTTTATATTCATTATAAATAATACGCATATTCTCATTCATTTTGGGGCATATACCTTTGCAAGTAGCAAAAAAATACTCTACAATACAAATTTTACCTTTAGTTGTTTTTTCTGTAATCGTAATTCCATCTTGATTTATAAAAGAAAATGGCTGAACATGATGATTATGGTCATTACCTAATATAGGCAATGCGGGTTTCTTTTTTTCAAATTCATCAATAACATTTGTAGCAAAATAAAGAAAACAAGCTGCCAATACAATAAAAAAGATGGTAAGAAAAATAGGTATTCTACGGTTTTTCATGGTGCGAATTTAAAGGAATTTATTTTTATAAGCAGTATCATTTCCTACTCCTACTTTATACTTCTAAAATACAAAAAATATTTATACACTTATTTTCTTTATTGCATTTACCAAAGCGTCTAACTCATCAATTGTAGTATAAATATTAGGTGTTATGCGGCAACCACTAACACCGGCAGCACTATATTCAGGTGAGCAGATTACAGGGATAATTTTCAAATCGATGGCAACTGTATAAATTTTATATTTTTTTAATAAAATATCCGCTAATTCGGCAGGTTTAATGCCTTTAATACCTACATTGGCAATAGCACAAGAACGGGCTGCATCAGTAGGGGTATTCAAAATCACTTTAGGTAAATGCCTAACTTTATCAGTCCAGTAGTTTTGTAAAAATCTTAAACGGGTTTCTTTCCTCTCAGCTCCAATATTTAAATAATAGTCTATTGCATTTGTAATCGTTAAATCGGTAGCCACTGGTATTGTACCCGTATGATTCAGTCTGCTAATATCATCCTCTTTTTTACCACCCTCTGCAAATAATTGCCAAATTTTGCCAATGTGTTCTTTTTTTACATAAAGCATACCAGCACCCAATGGCACACTGAGCCATTTATGTAAACTAGCTCCATAATAATCGCAATTTAAGTCTGAAATAGCAAATTTTATGTGTGCAAGTGCATGAGCACCATCTACCATAACCTGCACATTTTTGCTATGTGCCATATCGCATATTTTACGTATAGGCAGTATTTGCCCTGTAATATTTATGATATGAGAAACCATTAACAATTTTGTATTAGGGGTAATAGCTCTTTCATATAATGCCACTATTTCTTCATCTGTTTTTGGGTCTAATGGCACAGAAACAAATTTATTGACAACGCCATGTCTTTTAGCCACCTGTTTAAACATATCGAGCATTGCACCATAATCTTGTTCTGCCATTACAGCTTCATCACCGGCTTTCCAATCGAAACCACTTATTATCATATCTAAAGACTCGGTTGTATTGCGAGT
>CAIWXG010000262.1 GCA_903916555.1 uncultured Bacteroidota bacterium | reverse complement strand
TCCACAAAATTTAATTGAAAAATTAGGGGTAGATAAACAAATAAAGAACACCTACCTACTGCAACAATGGGAAGAATATTTAAATGAAAACAAAATAATAATATTAAACCCAATGCACATTTTTATGAATGCAATATCTTTGACCCTATTTCCTTTTACTGCAAGACCGCTAATAAGAAATAGAACCGGACTAAGTAATGAACAATTTAATGAATTAATGCAAGAAAGAAAAAAACTAATTCCTGAATGGATTTTTTTGATGATTAACAATAAAAATTTTTAATAATAAAAGAATTCAGCCTATAAATAATAAATATGTATAATAAACACATAAAAATAGTTTTCTTTTTCATTTTTCTAACTCCTATTTCTAATGCACAGATTGTCTTTAAATCTTTGGGAGATGTTTGGAAATATGCTGATGAAAATAATATAAATATTAAAAGTGCTGTCTATGATTTAAGAAAGTCTGCTGCTTCACAAAAACAATCTATAAGTAATTTTTTACCGCAAATAGTTGCTAATGTAACCTATACAAATAATACTGCATTGCAAACAACTTTAATACCTGCTGCTATCTTTAATGGGCCTGAAGGACAGTATAAAGCAGTTCAATTTGGTCAGAAGTATATTTATAATGGTGGTATTACTGCACAAATGGATATTGTAAATATTCAAACTTGGTTTAATGCAGAATTGGCAAAGCAAAATAAAGAATTAAGTAAAGATTCTTTAGCCAATACTCGTAGAACTATTTTTCAGCAAACAGCAACACAATATTATAATTACCTTTTAATGCAAATAGCGGCTGAATTAGCAGAAAAAAGTGTGGCAATATCCGATTCTGTTTTTACATCTATATCATATAAATATAAAGAGGGTTTGGTAAATGTTGCTAATGTGGATATGGCAAAAATGAACCTCATGCGAGCCAAACAAACAGCAATTACATCGCAATACCAAATGATTACAGCAAAAAACAATCTTAAATCACTGCTCAATATATCGTTAAACGATTCATTAATTATAAAAGACGGTATTGAAACTAATTTTGAATTACTACCTGAGGCAGCTTTTGCCGAAGACCCTACTGTTACAATTGCAAAACAACAAACAATAATTAGCCATTGCCAATATAAAATTACAAATAGCTCTTATTTACCCACTTTAAGTATATTATATAGTAATTCTACACAACAGAACGATAATGTTTATGAACCATTTAAAAGTGATGGTCCAAAATGGTTTCCTGCAACTTACTGGACTCTTAAAGCATCTTGGAATCTATTTAGTGGTGGCACTAAATGGTTTCAAACAGAAAAAAGTAAGATAGCCGAAGAACAAAAAAAAGAATTATTTGAAAACACCCAAAAACAAGTTGCAATAAACGATGAGAATTTAAAAATTGCTTATAAAAAAGCAGTAGCTTTAATGAATAACACAAAAGAAGTTATGGACTTATCTTTTGATAATTATAATCATATTTCTAACAGGTATTTTTCAGGAATTGCAACTTTAGAAGACAGACTCAATTCTTTTTCAGACTATATAATTTATCAAAATCAATACCTGAACAGTTTATCAGATATGCTCGTTCAATTATACATGATTAAAATCCGTCAACAATCATTCAGATGAAACTAAATAATCTATCTTTAATTTTATTGTTTTGTGTATTTGTTTTTTCTTGCAAGCCCAAATACGATGAAATAGCACCCAAAATAGCACCGGTAACAGAGGCCGTATTTGCATCAGGCAGTATAGACCCCAAAGATGCTTATATACTCACCTCTTTATCTGATGGTTTTATAATAAAAAGTCTTGTAACAGAAAATGATTTGGTGCACGACCGTCAGTTATTATTTCAATTAGATAATAGGCAGCAGCATACACAAGTAAATATTGCACGTACTAATGTGGAATATTCACAAATAAATGCGTCTGCTGGCTCTCCTACTCTATTGCAAATAAAAGCACAGATAGATGCAGCACTTATAAAGTTACAAACAGATTCTATTACCGTAAATCGATATGAGCATTTATATCTCACCAACTCTGTTTCTAAACAAGACCTTGATAATATGCGTATGAATTTTGCATCTTCTCTAAGTGCCTATAAAGTTGCATTAGCTAACTATAATAGTGCAAATGATAAAGCAAAGCAAGACTTAGCAAATAGCATTTCTCAATTACAAAACGCACAAGAAGGTAATGAATATTTTAATTTATATGCTATTGGAAATAGTAAAGTATATCAGATTTTCAAAAAACAAGGTGATTTGGTACGTAGAGGAGAACAAGTAGCACAATTGGGTAATCCTGATTCAATTGTAATTAATTTAGATGTGGATGAAGGAAGCATTAGTAAAATTGCATTAGGACAAAAAGTTTTAATAGAACTAAATACAGAAAAAAACAAACCCTACAATGCTGTAATAAGTAAAATATATCCGCATTTTAATGAAGCATCACAGTCGTACAAAGTAGAAGCAAGATTTACAGGTGATAATAAGAATTTTATTGCAGGCACACAATTACAAGCAAATATAATTACTGCAAAAAAAGAAAGTGCAATGCTAATACCACATGTTTATATAAGTACAGGCAATAAAGTGGTACTAAAACATGAAACTAAAATGGATACGGTTTCTATAACAACAGGAATCATATCTGATGATTGGGTGGAGGTTACAAGTGGGTTAAAACCAACAGATATACTTATTAAATTAAAATAGGTTTAATTTAATATAGTGAAATGAATAAAATCTAAAATACAATATTAAACATGAAAATAAATGTAAATACCGAAATAGCTTTAACCTACTTACTATCCCGACCAAAGCAAACTATTGTTGCTTCTTTGGGGGTAATGTTTGGTATTTCTATGTTCATTTTCATGCAGTCGTTAATGAAAGGTACAAACGACTATTTCGAAAAATCATCGTTTAGTTCTACACCACATATAAAACTTTATAATGAAAATATAGTTGCAAACTTACATTTACTTAATAGCCTACCAAACGATAATTCAGTTAAAATACTTACGAATCCAAAACAAGTGCAACAAAACCAAGGTTTAACCAATCCCTATGGTATTATTAATTCTCTTTACAAGAATCCTGAAATTGCAAATATCACCCCACAAGTTACAGCACAAGTATTATATACCAGTGGGAGTGTGCAAATAACAGGAACTGTAGCCGGTGTAAATATTGTTGAAGAAGATAAAATGTTTGATGTAAAAGGCAATATGCAACAAGGTAACTTTTTAGACATTAACCGTGTAAATAATGGATTATTAATAGGAAAAGGAATAGCCGATAAATTAAGCTTACATGTAGGCGATAATATTACCGTAAGAGCAGGCACAGGCAGTGCAGTTATTATGCGTGTTGTTGGTATTTATGCAACAACCATAAAGCAAATTGACGAGACTAAGTCTTATGCAAGTTTAATACAGGCACAAAATCTATTAGGCAAAGACCGCAGTTACGTTACAGACATAAAAATAAACCTTAAAGATTACAATAATGCACCTAAAGTAGCAAGAGATATTGAAACTATAACAGGTTATAAAGCAGAAGATTGGGTACATGCAAACGAACAATTAAAAGCAGCTTTTAAAATAAGAGCTATCATTTTAAATTCTGTAATAGGTGTAATATTATTAGTTGCAGGTTTTGGCATCTATAACATATTAAATATGACTATCTACGAAAAAATAAAAGAAATCGCAATACTTAAAGCAGAAGGGTTTTCGGGACAAGCTGTTACAAGTATTTTTTTACAACAAGCAATCTATATTGGTTTAATGGGTGGCATAATAGGTATTATTGTTGGTTACTTAGTAACATTAATGGTATCTAGAATCTATATAGGTGCAGGTACTTTAAAATACCTGCCTATGTCATTTTATATCCCTCATTATATACAAGCAATATCATTTGGGATATTAACTACCATTGCAGCAGGTTTTTTCCCGGCTCGTAAAGCATCTAAAGTTGACCCTGTAACCATAATAAGAGGATAATGGCAGAAATAGCACTACACGCAAGTAATATTAGTAAATTCTTTTACGACCCGGTGAAGATTCCGGTTCTTAAAGATATTTCTATAGATGTAAATAAAGGTGAATTTGTTTCCATAGTGGGCAAATCGGGTTGTGGTAAATCTACCTTATTATATGTTTTAAGCACTATGGATACTGACTATACAGGTGAATTAAATATAAATGGTACAAAAGTTACAGGAAAATCTCTGAATGACCTAGCACGAATAAGAAATTCATCTATCGGTTTTGTATTTCAATTTCACTATCTGCTTCCCGACTTTACTTGCCTTAAAAATGTAATGATACCTGCTCTAAGATTAGGCAAACTATCTTATAAAGAAGTAGAAGAAAAAGCCTATGAGAAACTAAAAATGTTTGGTGTAGAGGAACAAGCTCTTAAAAAAGCTAACAAATTAAGTGGTGGTCAGCAACAAAGAGTTGCAATAGCAAGGGCTTTAATAAACGACCCAGCGATAATTATGGGAGATGAACCAACAGGTAATCTTGATAGTAAAAACACAGGTATTGTGTTCGACCTTTTTCAGAAACTATCTAAAGAATATGGACAGACCATTATCACCGTAACCCATGATGAAGACTTTGCCAATAAAAGTGATAGGATTATCGAAATGACAGACGGTGAAGTTAGTAGCCATGGTAAGTAATGAATATCTGTTCTTACTCTTCATTTATATATACTCTTTTTACACGTTGCGAAATGCCTGTCATTATTTCATAAGGTATTGTTTTTGCCCATTCTGCCAAAAGGCTTATAGGTAATGCTGTCCCAAATATCAAAACATCATTACCTTCTTTTGCTTCGGGTATTGTAGTAATATCTACCATACACATATCCATACAGATAGAGCCTATTGTGTATGCGGGTTTATTATGTATAAGTACCCATGCATTTCCATTTCCTAAATTACGTAAGTAGCCATCGGCATAGCCTATACAAATGGTTGCAATTCTCATAGGTTTTGTGGCTATTGTGTGATGTCCATAACCAATGTTTTCTCCTGTTTTTATATTTTTTATTTGTGCAATAGTTGTTTTTAGTTCATTAATAGGCTTTAAATTTTTTTGCACTTGTAAGTTGCTGCTAATACCATACAAACCTATGCCCAACCTAACCATATTATAATGCAAAGATGGGTAACGCATTACCGCTGCCGAATTGCATAAATGCAACATGGGTTTATAGTTTAATGAATCTACTATTTCTCTACTCATTTCATTAAACTGTTTTGCTTGCTGTTTTGTATAATCTTCTTCTTTATCGTCTTCGCTGGCTGCCAAATGGCTAAAAATACTTGCCACTTTTATTTCGGGTGAATCAGCAATTTTCTCTTGCAATTCTGGAATATCTTCTTTTCCAAATCCTAAACGGTGCATACCGGTATCTAATTTTATATGAACAGGATAGGCAGTTTTTCCAAAAGTTTGTGCTATTTTAATAAATGTATTTAAGGAATTAAAGTTAAATAACTCCGGTTCAAGACTCCAATTAATCATCCTATCGAACGAACCTGAATCAGGACTCATAACCATGATAGGCATAATAATACCTGCTTTTCGCAATTCTATGCCCTCATCGGTATAGGCTACAGTTAGATAATTAACTCCTGCATTTTGTAATAAGCCGGCAATTTCGAAACTTCCGCTACCATAGGCAAATGCTTTTACCATTGCCATTGTTTTTACACCTTCTGCCAATTGAGACCTAAAAACATTAAGATTATGTCGTATATTAGATAGATTTACAGACATAACTGTCTGGTGTACTTTCTGCTCTAATAAAAGACCTATTTTCTCGAATGCAAATATTCGTGCACCCTTCAATAATATGGTCTCTCTCTCGAAACTATGTTTATAAAAATTCTTAAGAAAATCGTCTGTTGATTTATAAAATACGCATTTAATTTTAGTATTTGCAACAAAAATAGATTTATTCTTATATAGTGACTTACCTATACCAATGAACCTGTTGATGTAAGGTCTGTTAATCAGTTGACTTACTTCCAAATACAGTTCTTCATCATTTTTGCCAACCTGTAATAAATCAGACAATATGACCGTATTTTTACTATGCTGCTTTTGTTGTTCCAAAAAATTAAGTGCAATCTGTAAAGAAGTGAGGTCGGAATTATATACATCATTAATTACACTGCTATCATTAATACCTTGTTTCAATTCCATTCGCATGGATATAGGCTGTAACTGCAAAAAGTGTATTCGTATATCCTCATTTTTATATTTCAGCAACAACATTACGCACCAACAATTTATAGCATTTTCTATTGAAGCATCATCATTAAATAGTATGGTTATATTAATTTCAGTGCCATTATAAATAGCAGAAATAAAAGTACTGTTACTCTGTTTTTCTATAAATGTAATGTGTAAATCAGCAGCCTGTTTTTTAGACCATTTAAACAATTTTATATTATTATTATTCGCAAAATAAGACTCAATGCATTCATATAGCAAATTATAATCTCTGCAAAAAATTAAAGTTTTGGCATTATTGAATAATTGTATTTTTTCAACTATTTTTTCTTTTAAGTCTATAAAACCTTCATTATGAGCTTCGCCAATATTTGTAAATATGCCAATATCCGGTTTAATAATCGGCTCTAATTTTTGCATTTCACTTGTTTGCGAAATGCCGGCTTCAAAAATGCCTAAATTACATTCCTTATTTAATTGCCATACAGATAAAGGAACCCCTATTTGCGAATTATAACTTTTAGGGCTTCTAATTATATTATACTTACTACCAAGCAATTGATATAACCACTCTTTTACTACTGTTTTGCCATTACTACCGGTAATACCAATTACGGGCATATTAAACAGACCTCTATATGATGAAGTAATTTTTTGTAGTGCGTGCAATGTATCATCTACAAGCAAAATATTTGCACCAAATAATTGATTGCTGTCTATTGATTTACAAACAATAAAATTCCTAACACCTTTATTATATGCATTAAATATAAAAGAATGTCCATCTCTTAAATTTGTTTTTAGTGCAATAAATAAAGAATGGCTAGCATCAGCAATGCTCCTACTGTCTATTACCAAATTTTCTATAAGTGTTTGTTCGTCACTTTTAAGCACCCATGTTCCATTACACCAAACTCTAATTTGCTCTATGCTAATCATATAAATATACCTAAGTTTTTTACAATACAATAATCTAATAATAAGTTGCAAAGTTCACTAATTTATGAATAAAGAAGTATTATTAACCCTCTTAATAGTTTATTTATTTTGATAATTGATATTAAATTATATCAGACAAAATTTCAGAACAATACCATCTCTACTACCTCAATTTGGTTTACAATAAAAGCAGACTAATTATGAAAAAGAATTTCAGGCACATTTATTGTAATACCTTATTCAATAGTACATTTGAAAATATAATTCATCTTAATTATGCAATTATCAATAAACAGAGTAGTACCCGTACCATTGCGTGAGAAGGTATTGGCTAAAAATTCTGACATCTGGAATAATAGTTTAACCATAAATCAGGGAGAAAGTTTATTTATACAAGCCCCATCCGGTACAGGTAAAACGACTCTTATACATGTGTTATATGGATTAAGAACAGATTATGAGGGCGAAATATGCTGGAATAACGAAAATATAAAAACAATAGGAAAAGAAAAAACTGCTTATTTAAGAACTCATCAACTAAGTGTTATTTTTCAAGATATGCGTCTGTTTCCTGAAATAACTGCCTACGAAAACTTAGAAATAAAAAGAAAATTAACCAATACCATTAGCGAACAACAAATGCTGGAATGGCTTGACAGACTGGGTCTTAAAGAAAAGAAAAATTCTTTTGGCTATACCTTATCTTATGGTGAGCAACAAAGAATTGCTATTATAAGAGCTTTATTGCAACCGTTTGCTTGGTTGCTTATGGACGAACCCTTTAGCCATTTAGACCATGCAAATACCCAAAAAGCTATTTCCTTAATTTAATTTACGTACTGCGGAAGTAAGTGAATGGAGTGGGAAGGGGATGCATACTACTACATTTGCT
>CAIWXG010000261.1 GCA_903916555.1 uncultured Bacteroidota bacterium | reverse complement strand
TTAGAGAAGTTGTAGAAAAAACAGAAGACTTAAATAAATAATATTTTTCATGAAAAATATTATTTATTTAAGTCTTCTGTTTTTTCTACAACTTCTCTAATTATTTTATCAAGATTATTAGTAGCCGTTTTAAGCATACTCACTAAATCCATATAAGAATCAGATACGGAAGCATCGTAATTAAATAACTCTATTAATCCCAATATGGTAGCAACCGGTGCTCTTACTTTATGAGATTGTATCCATGCTATTTCTTTTAATTTTTCGTTTTGCTCTTGTATCTTTAAGAATTGTCTTTTTTGCTCCGAAATATCTCTGGCTATACAGTTTACCCCAATAATGTTATTGTCATGGTCTATTATAGGGTTATTGCTAAATTCTTTACATAACATGATACCTCCAAAATTTTCTTCAACTATAGTTATAAAAGATTCGCCTTTCAATGCTCTTTCATAATCGCTTTTTCTGGTGTTTATAAAACTGTCTGTACCCCAGGCGCCAAGTACATAATCACCTGGTTTAGGTATAGTACCGTCTATTTCATATATAGATTGTTGGTAAGGTTTATTACAAAAAATAATTTCAAGATTTGTGTTTACAGACCATATTAAATCTTTTGTATTGTTTATTGTTGTTAATAAATTCTGTTCGCTTTTCCTTATTTTATCTTGTAGTGCTCTTTCTTTAGTTACATCAACGGTTGTGCCATTTAAGGTATCCGGTTTGCCATCAGTTCCTTTTATTAATGACAAGTGTGCCTGTAATATTTTTATAGAACCGTCTTTGTGGTAATACCTGTATTCTATTTTTTGAGACCCGCTGGTTCTAACAGCTTGCATTGCCTGTCTAAAGATTTCGTGGTCGTCGGGGTGTATAAAATTGAAAAACGAATCATTATCTAACATACCCTCTTCGGCACTAAAACCAAAGAGTTTATAAAATGCATTATTGGCATACATCAATTCTAAAGTATCGGCATTGCGAGACCATATAGCATCGCTTATAGAATAAAGTATGCTATCTAATTGTTCTTTTTGTTCTTTAAGTAAATTGCCCGACTTTTTAAATTTTTCATTTACATCAAAAGAAAAACTTAAACCAGTTTGTCTGTTACCTAATTCGGTATAATGATAATAAATATTTACAAAAAATACTTCTCCTGTCTTTTTAATATGTCGCCAATAACCGGCATCAAAATGTTCCGATTTATCACTGTCGAAATATTCAAGCAAAGGTTCCATGTCTTCTTTTGGGTGTATATCCAAAATTGTCATAGATAGAAAATCTTCTTTGCTGTATTCATATTTATCAATTGCTGCTTTATTTACCTCCACAAAATGCATCGTATCCAAGTCAATAATCCACATTGGTATTATACTGTGGTCAAAATGCTTTTTATAATCAGTATATTCAAACTCGTTTTTATGTGTTAATTCATTTCGTAGTGTAGCGTACGTTATTTTCTTCAAAAGCTGTTCGGCATCAAAAGTGCCTTTAATAATAAAGTCTTGTGCCCCACTTCTTAATGCCAATGCTGCTTGTTCTATAGTATCTTCTTTTGATAATATAAGTAAAGGAATATGAGCAAAATGATTATAAAGTATTTGGGTAGTAATATTGATGGGTTCGTTATCTATAGGGTTGCTGGCAAAAATAATACTAACAGATTCAGGCGAATATTTTAATGCGTCAGCCAATGAAAAACATCTTACAATAATTTCTTGTTGGTAATTTAGAATACATAATTGATTTGATAAAAGCAAAAAATCAATATCATCTGTTTCTATAATGAGTATCTTCT
>CAIWXG010000260.1 GCA_903916555.1 uncultured Bacteroidota bacterium | reverse complement strand
TTGTAGATAAAACCACCTTTATGTCTTTGGAAAATTAATATATTAATGAAAAAATATAAAAATAATAATCTTTATATTTAATCGAAAATAATAAGATAATTATTGGAATTAACTTTGTATTAGGTGCTTGTTATAATGCTATCTTGAATAAGCTGAAAAGAATAAGACTAAATTTGCATTTTGAAAAATTTAAACTAATTAAAGTGAAATCATATTTTATATTATTTGCCATATTATTTACCATCAGTTTAAAGGCACAAACCGGTAAAATAAGTGGTAAGATTGTTGAGAAAAAATTAGGAATTCCTGTTATTGGTGCTATTGTTTCTATTGATGGTACTTCGTTGGGGGCAATTTCAGATACAGATGGTATTTTTAAAATTAGTGATGTACCTACCAAATCCTATAATTTAACTGTTAAGTACTTAGGTTTTGAAACTGTAGTTATTTATAATATAGTTGTTTCATCTGGGAATGAACAGATATTGAGTATTGAAATGGAAACACAAAAAGCTACTAATTTAAAGGAAGTAGTTGTAAGAAGTAATCCCTTTAAACATACTGCTGAAACACCCTTATCTATTCAAAGTTTATCTGCCCAGGAAATTAAAAGTAATCCGGGTGGTAATTTCGATATATCTAGAGTCATTCAAGCTTTCCCCGGTGTGGGTGGTACCTCCGGTTCGGTAGGCGGCTATAGAAATGATTTAATAATAAGAGGAGGTGCACCCAATGAAAATATATATTATTTAGATGGAATAGAAGTACCGGTGATTAATCATTTTGCAACTCAAGGTTCGGCAGGTGGACCAACAGGTATCATAAATATCTCTTTTATAGACGATGTAAATTTATATACAAGTGCGTTCCCTGCAAAATACGATAATGCACTTTCTGGTATTTTGCAAATGAAACAAAGAGAAGCCAACCCCGATAAAATACAAAATAACTTTAGATTAAGTGCTACAGAGCTTGCTTATTCAATAGATGGCCCTATTAATGATAAAATTTCTTTTGAAGCAAGTGCAAGACGTTCGTACCTACAGTTTCTTTTTCAAGCATTACAAATACCGATTCAGCCGTCATATTGGGATTTTCAATACAGGATAAATTATAAAATAAATAAAAAATTAAGTTTTTATACCTTGGCAATTGGTGCAATAGATAATTTTACGTTCTTAACTCCTAAAAATTTAACCCCCGAAAACGTTTATATATTACACTCTAATCCTTTAATTAATCAATATAGTTATACTAATGGTTACGGATTAAAAAAAATGATAGAAAACGGATTTTGGAATCTAACATTTAGCAGAAATATGCTTGTGAACGAATTAGATAAATATTTAGATAATCAAAGCCCAAGCGAAGCAAGCCGTACATTAAAAGACCATTCTACTGAGGCTGAAAATAAAATTAGAATGGAAGTTAATAAATATGTTGGCAATTGGAATTACAGCTATGGTGCAATGGCGCAATACGATGAATATAAAAATGATTTTTTTGCACAAATTCGTTCAGCAGTTACAGATAGTACGGGCAAAATAATTCAACCGGCTGTTAACTATTTAAGTAATGCCTCTTTGGGGTTTTTAAAATACGGTGCTTTTGGTACTATTTCAGGTAAGTTTTTTGATTCTAAACTTCAACTTTCATTTGGTATCCGTACAGATGGTAATACATTTATGACAAATGGAAATGATATTACAAAACAAATTTCGCCAAGGGCTTCGCTCTCTTATTCTATCACCAATAATATTAAATTTAATGCGTCTATTGGGCGGTATTATAAAATACCAACATATACATTATTAGGATATAAAGACTCCTTAAATAAATATGTAAACAAAGATTCTAAGTATATACAATGCGATCATTATGTAGCAGGCTTAGAGTATTTGCCAAAATGGAAAGGGGCAAGATTTACATTAGAAGGATTTTATAAATTATACACCAACTATCCGGTTTCTTTAGTAGATGGTATTTCGTTAGCTAATAAAGGTGGCGATTTTAATGTATTGGGTAATGAGCCTGTAAATACAAACGGTAAAGGCAGAAGTTTTGGTATGGAGTTTCAGTTTCAGCAAAAGCTAACAAGAAATTTCTTTGTCATTTTATCATATACACTTTATAAGAGTGAATTTACGAATGCGAACGGGAATTATGTGAGTGCATCATGGGATAATAAAAATTTGCTGTCATTTATTGGTGGCTACAAGTTTAATCATAATATAGAATTAGGTATTAAATTTCGTTACCAAGGCGGTTCGCCCTATTCTCCATTTGATTTAAAATCATCGCAGGAAAATTATAATGTGTTAGGTACCGGAATTATTGATTATGCGCAATTTAATACACTTAGATTAAAGGATTTTAATTCTATGGATATGAGAATAGATAAGAAATGGAATTGTAAAAAATGGTCGTTTGATTTGTTTTTTGATATAACGAATGCGTATGCAGCAACACAACCTGCTGCACCTACATTTACATTTAAACGTACTACCGACAATAAAAGCTTTTTAACAACAGATGGTTTGCCTTTAAAAGCAAATGGCAGCAATGCAATCCCTTTAATATTAGATAATAGTAGTAAGGTTGTAATACCAAGTATTGGTTTTATTATAGAATTTTAATTTTTTCTAACTTTTTTAAGGGCTTTATCTTATTTATGGGGTAGGTTTAGAGTTCAATTTTCTACTCTATGAAAAAATAAATTTTGCAAAAGCAAAATATTTACTATTTTTCGCCAATGAAACGAATTGTACTACTTACTTTAATATCATTTTATGCAATAGCAGGCTATTCAAACAGTTTTTCTTGTGCTTGGGACAGTTATGGCATAGCTACAAGATACAATTATAATGTTGGCTATAGTTACGGCACAAACTATTATAGAGGAGTAGGGGATGGCGTTGCTATTGGTCTTCAGGATATTGTACAACAATTCAGTTTGAATTATACTAAGGAGAATGGAAATATAAAAGGAAATGCAATGAGCATCAATTGTAATTATGAGTTCTTTTGCCCAAGTGTTACTTTCCAATTAGATAAATCGGGTAGATCGCAGGCTTATGTTTGTGCAGGTGTAGGTTATTTATATGGAGGGGTTACTTCTTTACATAAATGGAACAATTCTAATTATTATAATAATCCGTCTTATGACAGTACCTTAAACCAATTCAATACTTTTAATTTGTTAACATACAGAATAGGTGTTGGCTTTACTCAATACTATGCTTTGGGTGGCAATTTTCATTTGTTTTTAAGCGAAGATGCCGGTTTTATTCCTACCCCATTAGCAAATGTATCTGACCCATCGTATGCTGATTTTAAAACAAATGTTGCACAATTATTGCAACCTACTTATATTTCAATAAGAATTGGGGTTTCTTATATTTCCCATTCAAAAGGAAATACAAATCCGTATAAAATTTATTATTGAATGATATATTTATTATGTAATGTGATAGAGTTAACCTAGGCGTTATTCAAATAAAATATCTTCCGATTTCCTTTTAAATACAGGAATAATGCATGTGCCTTTTAATCCGTATAAAATATCAAGCCTATTACTATTATCTGTTCGCATTACATCATAAAGAAAATCTCTTCTGCCTTGTGTAAAACCACATAGTAAATCAAGACCTAAATTAAAGTTGATAAGTTTGTTTTTAGAAAAGAAAACATAACCTGCATATTGTTCTACAAAAGAGCCATTCGTAAGTCTATCGTAACCTTTTAAATAATCGCCTCTAATTTGGGGCACTGTTTTGTCTTTATCGTAAATATCAATTTTATGTTGCATAAAGCCAACGGTAGTTACAAACAGCAGGCCATTATCAGGTTTGTATTTTGATAAAGGAATAATTTTACCTACTTGAATGCCAATGGAATATCCTCTTTCAAAAACAGGAACGCCTATTCTTTGTCCGGCAGCATTAATAAATTCAACAAGTTTTCCATTGAAACTTTTGTCATATTTGTCTCTAATGTTTATCATTAGGGAGTCATCTTTAATGAAATTTCCAAGTATAAAATCGCATTTAGCACCAAAAAGCCAATTAGCACTTGTTTTGTACATTAAACCAAAACCAATTCTGTAACTCAGTCCAAACCTTTTTGCCATATCCGCTGCCGGAATATCAAAATCGCCATCGCCACAAATTAATAATCCTTTTTTAGGAACAATTTTTTTCTCATCCGAAAATAATTTATCTTGTCCAAATGTATGATAGCTTGAAATCAATAGTATAAAAAGTAATAGATTTTTTTTCATTTTTTGTAAAACAGTATTTTGTAAAAATAGAATAAATATTTTGTAAGAGAAGATATTGAAAGGTTTTTAACTTAATTTACAGTACAGTGTTTGGGTAATGAATAGAAAAATGTAGGTTTGCACTTGTAGATACACCAATTATGCAACAACTTCAAATGGTTGACTTAAAAAGTCAATACCGAAAAATAAAAACAGAAATAGATACAGCAATTATTAATGTAATAGAAAGTACAGCATTTATTAATGGTCCCGATGTTACTCATTTTGCCTCAGAATTAGCAGAATACTTGCAAGTAAAACATGTAATACCTTGTGCCAACGGTACAGATGCGTTACAAATTGCTTTAATGGCATTAGGTTTAAAGCCGGGTGATGAAGTGATTACAGCATCATTTACCTATATAGCTACTGTAGAAGTAATAGCACTCTTGCATTTAACACCTGTATTTGTAGATGTAATGCCCGATTCGTTTACAATGGACGTAGAAGGGGTAAAAAAGGCAATAACATCTAAAACAAAAGCAATAATACCTGTACATTTATATGGACAAAGTGTAGATATGGAGCCACTGATTAACTTGGCGAATGAATATAGTATTCCTATTATAGAAGATAATGCACAAGCTATTGGCGGCACTTACACGTTTGCTAATGGTACTGTTTTAAAAACAGGTGCTATGGGTACAATAGGATGTACCTCGTTTTTTCCATCAAAAAATTTGGGTGCTTATGGTGATGGCGGAGCAATATTTACGAATAACGATGAATTGGCACAAACTATTAAAATGGTTGCTAATCATGGACAAAAAGTAAGATATTATCATGAATTAGTAGGTTGCAATAGCCGTTTAGATTCTATACAAGCTGCAATTTTAAGAATTAAACTCCGTCATTTAGATGAATATTGTATCTCACGACGTGCAGCAGCAGATTTTTATGACAATGCTTTTAAAAATAACGAACATATAATTACGCCCTTCCGTTCGCCAAATGCATACCATGTTTTTCATCAATACACATTGCAATTAGAAAATGTAGATAGAGATATGGTGCAACAAAAACTTGCTGAAAGAAACATACCTTCAATGATTTATTATCCAGTACCTTGCCACAAGCAAAATATGCTGAAAGAATACAATTGTTATAACGATATACTACCTGTAACTAATAGTTTGCAGAATAAAGTAATTTCATTACCCATGCATACAGAACTTACAATAGACAATCTTAAATATATTACTGAAAATTTAATTGATATTTTAAATAAATAAAAAAGATATTTTATGAAAATAATCACAACCCCAATTGATGGTTTATTAATTATAGAACTTAATATTATAAAAGACGAGCGTGGATACTTTTTTGAAAGTTACAATAAACAAACATTAGAAACAAAAACGCCTATTCAAATAGATTTTAGACAAGATAATCAGGCGAGGTCGGTAAAAAATGTGCTTAGGGGCTTACACTACCAAAATAGTCCTTCGCCACAAACAAAGTTTATAAGAGTAATTGAAGGTAGTATATGGGATGTTGCAGTTGATATACGTAAAAATAGTCCTACTTATGGTCAATGGTATGGTATAGAACTGTCAGCTCAAAATAAACTTCAATTTTTTATTCCGCAAGGTTTTGCTCATGGTTATGCAGTATTAAGCGAAACTGCAGAGGTATTTTATAAATGCGATAACTATTATAATAAAGCTGCTGAAGGAGGTATCTCTTTTAACGACCCTGCATTAAATATTGATTGGAAAATAGATTTAAAAGATGCAATCATATCTGATAAAGATAAGACGCAACCCTTATTTGCTAATGCTTGGATAGATTTTTAGTGAAATTTAAGGACATAAAATGATTGTTTTCAAGCTAACATAGTCGATTGTGTTTTTTGAATAGTACTACTGTTTTTTATAAAATAATGACACTTAAACAATTTCTGTTAAAAGAAAACAATAATCTGGATATAATTAGGATCGTCTGTGCCGCATTAGTTATTGTGGAGCATTGCTACGACCTAAGCCCTAAAACAATTGGTATGGACCCTGTGAAATTTCTTACAGGTTTTAGTACATCCGGATTAATAGCAGTAAAGGCATTTTTCTTTATTAGTGGCATGTTGGTTACAGAGAGTTTAATGAAAAAACAATCTGCCAAAAGCTTTTTAATATCAAGGGTATTTAGAATGATGCCTGCATTGATTTTTGTAATTTTAATTACAGCTTTAATTATTGGGCCTTGGGTTACAACTTTAACTTTACCTCAATATTTTAAAAGTAAAGTATTGTATTCTTTTATATTCAAAAATTGTTACTTCTCAAATGCCTATTGTCTTCCGGGTGTCTTTATGGATAATCACTTTTGGGGGGTGGTAAATGGTTCGCTCTGGACATTGCAATATGAAGCCCGTTTTTATATAATCTTACTTTGTGTTTTTTTAGTATGTAAATACACGATTAAAAAGTATAGGCTAATTAGTTTAATACTTACAATATTAATATTTATTGATGCGTTTTTCGATTTGCAAATTATAGGCAAGGGTGCTTCAATTAAAAGCCTATTACCTATGTCGTTTGCGTTAGGGTGCTTTTTAGCTGTAAACAGTAGCTATTTTGTAATAAATTATAAAACGGTTTTGGTTTCTGCTATACTAATGGCAATTTTTTGGCGGACCAATAAGGTAAATGAAATATTGTTTAATATAACTGTTTGCTTAGCAATAATACCGATAAGCCAATTGAATATTTTAAAGAAAATAAAAATAAAATATGATATTTCTTATGGTATTTATGTTTGGGGCTTTACTGTGCAACAAGTTTTGGTATATTTTAAATTATATAATAATTTTTATTTATTTTTTATATATTCTATGGTAATAACATGGGTAATGGGTTTTATTTCTTTTGTAACAGTAGAAAAACGATGCATTGATTACGGGAGGAAATTGGATAAACGAATTGGAAAAATAAAAACGGATACAATTAAGTAGAAAAAAAGAATCTATATTTTTCTTTTATTAGCTATTTATGTATTTTTACCTAAAAAAATAATGAAAAATAGTTTAATATTTTTACTCACTGTTTTATTTTTAGGAACATCCACAGTTTCGTATGCTGCATTTGTAATGCCTGCAAAAAATAATATAACTCAAGTTGTAAAAAGAGAATTAAGCATTGCAAATGAAGCCGAAATGAAAGCTTCCTCATTAGCATTACCTGTTTTTGATGACCATCAAATGCATCACAATGCTAAAACAGGGTGGCAAGGTATTGTTTCTGTTTGTTGTGCGGTATTGAGCTTAGCAACTCTTAGTGTTGGTTTTTGGGTATTATTTGGCATAGCAGCCTTTGTATTCGGGTTATTGGGTGTAAGCCATAGAAAACATTATAATACCGGTTTAGCAATTGTAGGCATTGTTGTTGGGGGCTTAGAAATATTGTTAGTTATAGTTATTCTATTACTTATTGCTGCCCTTGCAGGTACTGTATTATAAACAATAAGCTACAAAAAATAACTTTTATAAATTAATATGACAACTTTTTTGAAGTTGTTGTATCTAACTTTCAATCTACTTAATAAAACAGTAACAATATACAATAACACGTATGAAACCCAATAAAATAAGGCTTATTATTATTATGGTTTAAGTGTAATTAAATACTGTTAATAAAATTTTTTGTCCCTTTTTGTCCCTTATTTGTATCTTTGCGGCAACTACTCAATTTTGAGGGACAAAAATTTTACTCCTTATGCAAGTTACACTAAGAACAAAGCCAATATCTAAAGATAGGCAAACATTATTTTTAGATATTTACCCACCAGTACCGCACCCTGAAACAGGTAAACTAACAAGAAAAATTTATTTAGGACTTTATTTATTTGATAAACCAAAAACTGATTTGGATAAACAACACAATAAGGAAACAAAAAAACTTGCTGAAAATATTAAAGCAAAACGATTACTTGAAATACAGGATAATAATTTTGGTTTTCTAAAAGTTCAAACAGGAAATAATGATTTCCTTGCTTATTTCAAACAATTAGCAGACAAGTATAAAGAAAAGGGTAAAGGGGATAAAACGAATTGGATTAGTGTTTACAACTATCTTAATAAGTTCACAAACGAAAATTGTTTAATGAGAGATGTTACAGAAATATTTGTATCAAACTTTAAAGAATATTTATTAAATGTAAAAATTGAAGAAACATCAATAAAAAAACTTGCAAACAATACAGCAGTAGGTTATTTTAATATATTTAAACAGATTGTAAAAACAGCATTTAAAAATAACTTGATTGATAAAGATTTTAGTGCAAATATAAAAACCATAAAAAAGACAGAATCAGAACGTCAATATTTAAGTTATGAAGAACTAAAACTAATTGCTAAAACAGATTGTGATTTGCCATTTGTAAAAAAAGCAGCTTTATTTTCTGCCCTTACAGGTTTAAGATACAGTGATATTGAAAAACTAACATGGCAGGAAATACAAGGTAATGAAATAGACGAATATGTAATAAGATTTACCCAAAAGAAAACACAAGGTGTAGAAACACAACCTATTTCATTAGAAGCATTTAAACTATTAGGAGAAAGGAAAGAACCAACTTTAAAAGTATTTCCCGATTTAGTTTATAGTGCATGGCAAAACCAAAAAATACAAGATTGGATGTATAGAGCCGGAATAATGAAAAAAATTACTTTTCATTCATTTAGACATACATACGCAACTACACTATTAACTTTAGGCACTGATATTTATACTGTATCAAAAATGTTAGGTCATAGAGATATACATACTACACAGATTTATGCAAAAATTATTGATAAAACGAAAAGAACAGCAGCAAATAAAATTTCATTGCTTTGAAAATTTAGCTATAAGAATGCAATAAAAGAGGTGTCCCCCGCTACAATGTAATAAAAATACTACGTCTTAGCGGGGGACATTTTTTTATCAGGTAACACTAATATTTATATGCAATTCCATTTTTTGTTATCTGTGTATGAAAGCCATGAGAATGTGCCAATGAATGAGTTAAAAATACAAATGGACATTTTAAAGAAGCAGCAGCTTTTTTTTATTTTTTCTAAAGATTTTCCTTGCGCTCCACTTGCTCCAAATTCCCCACCTCCTTTTGCTTCAATTTCTTCTACTTTTGTTAAACCTGTAATTTCAGTTTTATCTTCAAGAATAACAACATTTTCCCAATCCTCTTTTGAATTAACATTGATTTTGGTAGTTATAATTTCTTCTCTATTACTGCCACCATGAATTATTTTTCCGACTGCATACTTGCTTATTGTAGATTTTGTTTTTTCTCCTGTATAACTGTAAATTATTGTAAAATTATTTACTGCTATAACTGTTCCGTCTATAACTGTTCCATTGTGTAAATATATTTTATCGGATTGACAAAATGCGGTTAATGTAGTACCTAACGCAATTATCAGTAAAAAAAAGTTTTTTTTCATTTTATTGTTTTTTTGATGTGAGGAAATTGTGTTTTTCATTTGTATTGTCATTTAATATGTAAAATTATTTAAATTAAAGAATGTAAATTGAATATTCTTTAATGTTAAATAGGATTAATCCCAACCATATCAATTACTTAATTTATTTAATTCTGATTGCAAATGTGATTTTTTAGTATTGGTTTGGGCAATTTGAGTTTGCAAATTTGAAATTTTATTATTAAGTCTGTTGGTCTGATTTTGAATACTAATACACTTTTGCGCCCATGATTCTTTAATTGTCTCTGCGGCTCTTATGTCTATTGCTCTTTGTTCATCTGAACGAAAAAAATGCATTTCCCTTGCTTGATTAGCACCGTCTTGCGCTACTGCAAGATTTGCTTTTGCGTCAATAAGGGAACTATTCTGCAATTGTATTTGTGTACTCGCATTATTAATTTCATTTTGATAGTTTTGTATTTGCCCGTTTGCATTATCAATTTCATTTTGAATGATTTGTATTTCCTTAGAATGGTTACAGGAAGACATTAAAAATAATGATAGAAATACAACTATTGTCCTAAGTGAAAATTTCATACTCATTAAATTTTTAGAATAAGAGTGCATTATGTGTTTAAATTTAGTTGATAGTTAAAACTCTTGTTTGTATGATTTTCCTAATAAACACATTTAACAAAAAGCGGATAACAAATAGTTACCCACTTTTTTTAAAGTTTCCTAACTATTAATTTGTTTGGTTTTGTTGTAAAGTTTCCGTTTCGTTTACCAATTTCATCACTTTATTGTAATCACCCCAATTTACATTTGGATTAGCTTTCCTTAATGATGCCGAAATAACTACTGCTTTATAATTGATTGCACTGGAAAATGTTATTGCTCCTGTTGAAGAATTTGATACATTAACTCTTACATAGCCTAAACTATAATTAAACCCATAATAGAGCGAACCACTACTGCTATATGGTATAGAATAAGGCATTGCAATCCATACACCAGTAGTGCCTTCCTCAAACATTGAAACGGTACCGGAGTTGACAATATCAGATGTTATCTGCGTAAAAGGCACATCACAATAATAAAAACCTGCCCCGGCACTAATCCAATTACCTGGATTAACTGTAAATGAATAGGCATGTACATTGGCATTACCATTAGTGCCATTGGTTCCATTTGTACCTGCGATGCCTGTATCGCCTTTATCGCCTTTTACGCAACTTCCTAAAGTTGCAATTAGCATTAAAAATGCTGCCGTAATTTTAATTGTTCTTTTCATTTTGTTCGTTTTGTTTTAATTGTGAGCAAAAAATAAGCGTAACCGAAATTCTTTACGCTGTTCAAGGCTTACCACAGCCTGTTCAAAACAAAAGACACAGTTACGCCGTTACGGCGCATTAACCTGTGTATTGTCTTGAACTGTAAATTGTGGTAATAAAGAAACAGCCAATACTACATTATAACACTAAAAAAATTTTCCGTCTTTTTTTATTTATCCAAATTCAATAATTTTTTCATTAAAAAATAGTTGCTCTTAAAAATTAACTTTAATCGGCTGTAAAACTAAAGTAATTTTATTATTTATTTATCGGGGGAATTTCTTTTTTTTGCAATTTTAAATACGACAATAAATAATTACTTTTGAATGT
>CAIWXG010000259.1 GCA_903916555.1 uncultured Bacteroidota bacterium | reverse complement strand
ATTATCAACCGAGTTTCTAACAATTTTATTTGTAAGGGCAGCAGCCTTTTGTTGTGCACCTGCAATATAATAGGCAGCAGCAATATAATAGGCAGTCATATCATACGTATAAGAATGTTCAGTAATTCCTGCCATTGTTTTATCTAATACTTGTACTGCTTTGTCTTTTTTACCTTCTGTAGTTAATGCATTTGCAATTAATGCAGCATCCATACGGTAAGTTACAAATTCATGCCTATTAGGCTCATCAAAATAAACATCATTACGTTCTGCCCCACCCCAAACAAAAGTGTGCATAAATAAATCATAGCTTTTTTCGGTATTAATTGTTCCCATATCCTGTGGGTTCAATTTGGCTATAGAATCATTAAATTTATACGGCATTAAACGATATACAACACCTTCTCTGTGCATATAATCACCGGTACCGCCATATTCACCTTGCCTTAAACCGGCATCAAAATAAAGCGGGCGTTTCCAACCATCTTTTGCTACAGCAGCAATTATATTTAAAATTGCTAAATCGCTCTTGTATGCTACTTCTTTAGGGTAGTTAATTTTAAAATCAGTAATAATATTGGTTGTATCTTCAGCTTTAGCCATATTATTTTTAACCAAATAATCTTTACTAACAGGAGGAACAAAGAAATGTTTAGCAGGCATAAAATTTACATATTCACCTGATTGTAATTGCACCATATTATTCATTTCATTACTGTTCATGAAATCGCATATCTCTGCAAGGTTATAATATTTATCTTGCTGTATCTGCTTACGGTCGAAATACCTGATATAGTTGTTACGTGTACCTAAGTAGCTTTCTTTCTTCCACATCATAGGTACTGCATCTGCATCATTAACTTTATAATTTAATTGGTCTATGTACCAATCAATACCCAATAAGCTGGTATTTATTATCCTTACGTCTTTCCTAAAGCCCTCTACCTCCTGTAAATACCATAAAGGATACGTTTGGTTGTCGCCAAATGTAAAAAGAACTGCATTAGGAGCACAACACGAAAGTGTGTTGAACGCTACTGCACGAGCTAAAGTCTTTTTAGAACGGTCATGGTCATTCCATTCTACATTTGCCATTAACATAGGTACAGCTACTAAACATACAACTATAGATATAGCTTCGGCAATAGATTTCTGATTTACAAACCTCCTAATAAGGTCTGCGACCATAATAACACCTAAACCTATCCAAATAGCAAAAGTATAAGTGCAACCTGCAAATGCGTAATCTCGTTCGCGTGGTTGTACAGGTGGCATATTTAAATATATACCAATTGCCGCCCCTGTAAAGAAGAATAGGGTAAGTACAATATATCCATCTTTAGAATTGCGTTTAAACTGATAAATAAGACCTAAAATACCTAATATAAGCGGTAAACAATATAATTTATTATGAGCTCCGTTAGTAGAATACCCGTCTCCCATTTTATCGGTATCCCCTAAACCCCGCATTTGGTCTAAGAATGGAATACCTGTTATCCAGTTACCATTTTGAGGGTCGCCTTGTCCTTCAATATCATTTTGACGGCCTGCAAAATTCCACATAAAGAAACGCCAATACATCCAGTCCATTTGATAGCCAAAGAAATAGTGCATATTATCTGCACCTGTTGGTTCTTCTTTATCTTTTATGCCACAAAAACTTTTATAGAAGTTTACGTGATTAGCTTCATTACCTTCATAAATACGTGGGAAGAAATGTAATTGGTCGCCTTCATACACTGGCTCTGTTTTTTTGCCTACTACAGCATAAACATCTTTGCCTTTATTCTTTAATTGAGAGTACACTTTCTTGTCTGTATCTATTGATGAATAGATACTGCTAAAATAGGGTCCGAAGAATATGGGTTGTTGTCCAAATTGTTCTCTATCCACATAATCAAGGAAGGTTATCGGGTTATCGGGGTTGGTCATATCAATAGGCACATCAGCTCTTGAACGCACAATGGCTGCGAAATAACTGGAATAACCGATGATAATGAATATTACACATAATACACTTGTATGCAATGCATATATTTTTTTACTTTTTGCAAATAATAGTAACCCTACTAATACAACCGACATTAATACTAAGAAAAAGATAGCACCTGTATCAAAAGGAGCATTAAACGAATTAGTAAATAATATATCAAAATTAGCTGCCAATTTAGGTATGTATTGTATTACCCCAAACTGAACAAAAGCCAATACAACACAACCTACTACAAAAGCTAATATTGCACCTAAAGTACTTGTTTTAAATCTTCTGTAATAATATACCATTGCAACTGCCGGTATCGTTAATAAGTTCAATAAGTGTACGCAAACAGAAATACCAATCAGATAGGCAATTAAAACCAACCAACGGTCAGCATATTTATTATCTGCCACGGCTTCCCATTTCAGTACTGCCCAGAAGGTAATTGCTGTAAAGAAAGAAGAAGTTGCATAAACCTCTGCTTCAACAGCCGAAAACCAGAACGTATCAGAAAAAGTATAAGCAAGACCACCTACTAAGCCGGCACCCATTATTAACAATGTTTGACTGTTATCGGGTAAGGCATCACCTTTTACGATTAATTTTTTTGCAAAATGGGTAATACTCCAAAATAAAAATAAAATGGTAAGTCCACTCATTAATGCAGAAAGGGCATTTATAAAAATTGCAGCATTGGGCGAAGGCCCGCCTGTTGTAGTGTTACCACTTGCAAATAGGCCAAAAATACGTTGCAACATCATAAAGAAAGGGGCACCTGGCGAGTGTCCTACTTCTAATTTATAGGCACAGGAAAGAAATTCTCCACAATCCCAAAAACTGGCTGTAGCTTCCATAGTCATTAAATAAACTATAAAGGCAATTGCTCCGGTAATCCAACCGGTAAGGTTATTAATTTTACGATAGTTCATGTAAAAATATTAGAAAGAGACAAAAATAATAAAACTTAGCATTGTAAAGACCATAGTTTCTTGCAAAAGGTTAAATGTTATAAAAAAAGAGTACAATTATACTTATGTATTTAATAGTAAATTAATATACTACTATAATTAGCTACAATAAACTATCATTTATTCTTCGTATATACTAATTATTTGCTTTTATATAAATAAATATTAAAAAAAATATTTTTTACAAACTTAGAAAATATAACCAATTAATATTAGAAAAAAAATTAAACGTAAAAATTTATTTGGTATTATTAATTATTTCTCACTAAATTTAGGAATGAATAAACGGATTTTTGACATTATTGAACAAAGAAGCTTACAAGCTCCTAATGCAATTATGCTTGCTGCCAAAGAAAACGGACAATGGCGAACTTATAGTTGCAGAGAAGTTTGGGAAACCGCTAATTTACTTGCAAACGGATTATTGTCAATAGGAATTTCCAACGAGGAATTAGAACCTGAAAAACAAGAAAAAATTGCTATCATCTCGCCAAATAGACCGGAATGGATGATTACAGATATTGCTGTTCAATTAACAGGGGCAGTCTTAACACCCATTTACCCAACAATAAGCCCATCTGAATTAAGTTATATTTTAGAACAAGCATCCATAAGAACAATTTTTATTGCTGATGAGCAAATTTTTGCTCGCTTTAAAGATGTACTTAACAATAGTTCTACTATAAAAAACATTTATACATTCAATGAAATAGCTGGTATAAATCATTGGAAAACTTTAGTTGACAAAAATGCTAATTCTTTAAATTGTGATACTACCAAAATTAAAGAAGAAACTTTAGCAACCATCATTTATACATCCGGCACTACCGGCGAGCCCAAAGGGGTAATGCTTACCCATAAAAATATTGTAAGTAACATAAATGATTCTATGCCGGCTTTTACTTTTGTAGTAGAAAATGGTAGAGCATTAAGTTTTTTACCGCTAAATCATATTTTTGAACGCACTGTAAGCTATATTTACCTTCAGGCAGGTGTTTCAATTTACTATGCCGAAAACATGGATACAATCGGTCTTAACCTTAAAGAAGTAAAACCAATTGTATTTACTACTGTACCCAGATTATTAGAAAAAGTTTATGAACGTATCGTAAATACAGGTATCAATTTAAAAGGTATAAAAAAAATGTTATTCTTTTGGGCTCTTGCATTAGGTAAGAAATACGATAATATTAATAAAGGAAGCCTTTTTTATCAAATTCAACTTTGGTTTGCTAATTTAATTATATTTAATAAATGGCGAGAAGCACTTGGTGGTAATGTAAAAGCAATAGTTGTTGGCTCTGCGGCGGCACAAGAAAGACTGGTAAGAATATTCTCGGCAGCAAATATAGTTATTATGGAAGGTTACGGACTAACGGAGACATCTCCGGTAGTTTCTGTAAACAGATTTGAAAGTGAAAACAGAAGAATAGGAACCATAGGCCCACTTATTGATAATGTGGAAGTGAAATTAGCTGATGATGGTGAAATATTAGTGCGTGGTAATAATATTACAATTGGGTACTATAAAAACAAAGAACAAACAGATGCTGCTATTAAAGACGGATGGCTTTATACAGGTGACATAGGAGCATGGGTAGATAAAAAGTTTTTGAAAATTACAGATAGAAAAAAAGAAATATTCAAAACATCGGGTGGTAAATATGTTGCTCCGGCAGCTTTAGAAAATAAAATGAAAGAAAGCCTTTATATAGAACAAATGTTAGTAATAGGCAGTGGCAGAAAATTTGTAAGTGCTTTAGTTGTTCCCAGTTTTATTCATTTAAGAAAACATTTTCGTGACAATCAACCTACTTTAAATATACCAGACAATAATATACAATTAATAAAAATGCCTGAAATACAGGAATTTATGCAAAAACAAATAGATAAATACAATGTATTTTTTGCACATCCCGAGCAAATAAAAAAAATAGCACTTTTACCCGATGAATGGACTATTGACAATAACGAACTAACGCCATCTTTAAAAATGAAAAGAAAAGTTATAGAACAAAAATTTGCAGCACAAATTGCAGAAATATACCAATCGGATGATTTAAATTAAATTAATTTGCAGCTAAATATCATCACAAATAATATATTATTAAATTAATATTAGCTTAAAACAAATGTAATAATAATTATGTTTTTGGCAAATGAAAAATTAAGCTAAATTACACGCTCAATGAGCATTAAAGTAAAGATTATTAATGACCCTGTTTATGGTTTTATTAGATTTCCAGAACCGGAGTTAATGCAAATTATTGACCATCCTTGGTTTCAAAGATTAAGACATATCAAGCAAATGGGTATGGCTCACTTAATATATCCAGGCGCAGTACATAGTCGTTTTCATCATTCTTTAGGGGCTTGCCACCTTATGGGGAAAGCAATAGACGAATTAAAAGCTAAAGGTATTTTTCCTGACAATGAAGAATGTTTGTCGGCAAGAATGGCTGCATTACTTCATGATATAGGACATGGCCCGTTTTCTCATTCTTTAGAAAATATTTTAGTAGGTATTCGCCACGAAGTAATTTCTAAATTAATAATGCATCGGTTAAATGTACAATACGGAGGATTACTTACAAATGCCATTAAAATTTTTGACAATAGCTACTCCAAAAAATACCTACATCAACTTGTTTCAAGTCAATTAGATGTGGATAGAATGGATTATTTAAACCGCGACAGTTTTTATACAGGTGTATCGGAAGGAGTAATTGGTTACGACCGCATTTTACAAATGCTTACTGTAAATAATGACGAACTTTTAGTTGAAGAAAAAGGAGTTTATTCCGTAGAGAAGTTTATTATTGCACGACGATTAATGTATTGGCAGGTATATTTACATAAAACAGTATTGGGTGCTGAATTACTTTTAATAAATATATTTAAACGAGCAAAAGAATTGGCAACATTTGGTGAAGATTTGTTTGCTTCGCCTGCCCTAAAATATTTTTTATATAAAAATTTGTCCGAACAAGATTTTCAGAATAATCCTGAGCATTTAGATGTATTTTGCCAATTAGATGAAAATGATTTAATGGTTTCTATAAAAGTATGGCAAACACATAACGATAAAATTTTATCTACCTTATGCAAAATGTTAATTTTAAGAAAACTTTACAAAGTTTTGCTAAGTTCTAAATCTTTGGCAAGTTTTTTGCAAGAAAAAAAGGAAGAAGGAATGTTTAGACTGGAAATGAATGAAAATCAATTGCATTATTTTATTTTTGATGGTGTTACATCTAATAGTACTTACAATATCAACGATGAATTAATAAAAATTGAAACAAAAAGTGGATTAATTAAAAACATAACGGAAATTGATGATTCATTAGTAAATCAAACACTTGCACGTGCAGTACATAAAAACTACATTTGCTATGTTTCGTATAAATAATAGTGAAAACATCAATACATATTTATATAAAAATATTGAAAAACAAATAGATAAAGAAGATAAAGAATACTTTATTATAACGAAATAATATTGATAAACTTGCAGCAATTATTTTTGTCAAAACTGTTTAAAATATAATTTAGTTTTATAAAATAGCAATATAATAGAAGAACCAAAGAAATTAACGCCAATGCAGTTTACAGCGCAGCAGATTGCTACATTAATACAAGGTAAGTTGGATGGTGATCCAAATGCACAAGTAAGTGAAGTAGCTAAAATTGAGGAAGCCAATGAAAGGTCATTGAGTTTTATATCTAATCCAAAGTATGAAGAATATGCTTATACATCAAAAGCAGCTATAATAATAGTTAATGAATCTCTTGACTTATCACAACCTGTAAATGCAACTTTAATAAGAGTAAAAGATGCTTACAGCAGCTTTGCTTTTTTATTAGAAAAATATAACGAAATGATTTCCGGCAGTAGCAAAACAGGTATCGAACAACCTTCTTATATTTCTGCTAATGCTAAGATTGCCGAAAATATCTATATTGGCGCATTTTCTTATATTAGCGAAAATGCAGTAATAAGCACAGGTGTAAAAATTTATCCGGGCTGTTATATTGGTAATAATGTAGTTATAAATGAAAATGCGATTCTATTTTCAGGGGTAAAAATATATGACGAATGCATTATAGGTAAAAATGTTGTCATTCATTCGGGAACAGTAGTTGGTGGTGATGGATTTGGATTTGCACCACAGCCTGACGGTACGTAT
>CAIWXG010000258.1 GCA_903916555.1 uncultured Bacteroidota bacterium | reverse complement strand
TAGTAAGTTCTTTTGACCCTAATTTCAAAGAAGTTTCACCTAAAGGCACTACACCTTACGGTATAATAGGTTACGAAGATTCTATATTACAGTATATGGTACATTTTCAAAATACAGGTACATCGCCTGCACAAAATATTGTTGTAATAGATACAATAGATGCCAATCTTGACTGGACAACCCTAACACCTGTTTATGAATCGGCACCTTGCAAAATATCTTTAAACAATGCCGGTGTAGCTACGTTTACATTTAAGAACATTAATTTACCGGCAGCCGGCACTACTAATTTATTATCAAGTAACGGCATGTTTACCTATACAATAAAAACAAGGTCTAGATTACCTTACGGCACACAGTTTAGAAACAGTGCATCTATCTATTTTGATTACAATGCACCTATTAAAACAAATACTACTTTAAATACATTAGTTGCTGTAAACGAAGTAAACAAAATAGCAGCCATAAACGATTTCTTTAAAGTGTATCCTAACCCTGCTGCCAATACGGTTAGTATTCAAATAGACTGCACTACACCTGCGAATGCACAAATGAATATCGCAGATATAAGCGGAAGAACATTAATAAGTAAAACCCTTGATTTACAAGCCGGATTACAAACAATAACACAATCACTTAATCAATTAGCCAACGGTATCTATTTTGTAACCCTAAATATGGATGGTAAATTACAAACACAGAAATTAGTGGTAATGAGGTAGGGTATTTATAGTATAAAAATGTTTACATGTTTAGAAATGACATATCTTCAAGATTTGTCATTTCTATTTAACCCTATCACTCTTTTATTTTTATCAAAAAATCATCACTAAACTTTACATTATAACCACCTTTCCATTTTATGTGTTGCCAAACAGGGGTGGGGGATATAATGGTTTGTATTTTACCGGATGTAATTGATATTGGCAATGAAAATTCCGGTACTACATTATTGAACTTATAATTCAACAGTCCGTCTTTAATATAGTATTCTAATTCAGGTATGTTTCTAGTACGTAGATACTGATTAAAAAAAGGAGCTAAGTCTATTTTGGCAGCTCTGGTAATATATTTTTCTACATGTGCTGTTGTTGTAGTTTGGTGGTAAAATGTTTTACTTAATCCTCTCAAAATCATCCTGAATTCATCGTCATCATTTACAATGCAACGTATCATATACATAATAGCAGCACCTTTATCATACATATCAGGCGCTCCTTCTTTATTTACACCATAAGTACCAATAATAGGTTTACTGTTAAAGATATTATCCCATTCGCCACGGCAATATTTTTGCCCTTTTTCTTTTCCCAATTCACATTCTGTAATCAGCGATTCGGAATAAGTAGTAATGCCTTCTTGTATCCAGTTATCTGCAATGTCTTTTGCTGTAACACTATTTCCAAACCATTCGTGACCACTTTCATGTACAATAATATAATCGAATTGCATACCTATACCGGTATTGGTTCTGTCTTTGCCCAAGTAGCCCATTTGGTATTTATTGCCATAGGCTATTGCACTTTGGTGTTCCATTCCTAAATAAGGGGCTTCTACTAATTTATATCCGTCTTCGTAAAAAGGATAGGGGCCTAACCAATATTCAAAACATTTTATCATGCTTTTTACATCATTAAATTGTTTTTTTGCTTTGTCTATATTGTAACTTAATACCCAAAAGTCTAGGTCTAATTTACCGTTTTCGCCATTCATGGTATCATGCCAATGTGCATAATCGCCAATATAAAAGGTGGCATCATAATTATTAATAGGGTTTTTTACTTCCCAATGCCATACATATTTATTTTTTTGTTCATTTTTTTTGCCATTTATTTTACATCTTCCGTTGCTTACTACACTTAAAGTAGAATCAGGAATTTGAAACTCCAGACTCATACCGCTATCCGGTTCGTCCCATTGCACATCTTTACAAGGCCACCAAATACTTGCACCAAGTCCCTGACAAGACACTGCAATCCAGTTAGTACCTTTTTCATCTTTTGTCCAGCTAAAACCGCCATCCCAAGGTGGGTTTACTGCTGCACGCGGTGTACCATGAAAATAGACTGTTATTTTTAAATGACTACCTGAGTCTCTGTTTTTAAAAGGATGCATTAACCACCAAACATTTCCTTCTTTTACAAAATTTATATTAGTGCCATCATATAATACTTTATCTATAATCATAGGCTCCTGCAAATCCAGTTGCATACTATCAGTAGGCTTTTTAGTAATATCCAATGATATAGTGTTAGTTCCCTCAATGCTTTTGTTAATGAAATCAAAGCTTACGCTTAAATCATAATGTGTTAGATTCCACCAGTTTCGTCCTGTACCATTACTGCCCCGTAAGGTATCTGCATGAGTATAAGCAGACGAACTGTAATTTAATAGTATTGAAAATAGAAGTAAAGAAACTATTTTTAAGTTTTTTTTCATTTAAATTGTATATATGTACGGTATTTTTTAATATACTAATTGCAAATTATTTAAATATGCCAGCTTGATAATCCTTTTTCTGTAAATTGATAAGTTGTAAAAGAACCACTATAAGCACACAAAGCCTTTTTTACTGTATATCTTGTGTTTTTGGGACAGTAGAACATCATAAATCCACCACCACCTGCACCCGATATTTTGCCACCGGTAGCACCTGCTGCCAATGCTCTTTCGTATATTTCATCCATATCGCTGTTGGAGATACCTTTAGCCATTTGTTTTTTATAACGGAAACCAAAATCTAATATGCTACCTATGGTATCTATATTACCCTTTAAAAGTGCTTCCTTCATCATTTGTGCTTGTTCTTTTAAATGGTGCATAGCATCTATAGATTCTATATTATTATCTAACACATTTTTACTTTGCGTTTCTATTATTTTAGAAGAAAGACGACTTGTGGATGTATAATATAACAATAAATTATTTTCTAACTCATACAAATATTCCGGCTTTATGCGTAATGGATTTACTATAACTTTATTGTCTTTATAAAATTCCATAAAATTGATGCCACCAAAAGTTGCAGCATACTGGTCTTGCTTGCCACCTGCCATTGCTAAGTCTATTCTTTCAATATCAAATGCAATTTGTGCTATATCATACTCGCCCAAAGCTAAGTTTAACCATTCTACAAAAACACCTATAATAGCCACCATTAACGTAGAAGAACTACCTAAGCCAGACCCGGCGGGTGCATCAACCAAAGTAGATAATTTAAAACCTGAAGGAAAACTGCCATACGTATTACGCATATAACTAATGGCGCCTTTAGCTAAGTCTAAAGTGCCGTTAATTTCCATTTTGCTATCTATAGGCATTGAAACAAATTCGTTTCTGTCTAATGCTTCAACGATAATTATAGGTTCGGGTAATGGCTCTATGGTTGCATAAGCATAGAGCGAAATAGTGGCATTAAGAATAGCACCACCATATAAATCGCAATAAGGACTAACATCGGTACCACCACCTGCAAGGCCTATTCTTAAAGGTGCTTTACTGCGGTATATCATAATAAAAGGATAAAAGTAATTAAATACAATCTATAAATAAAGATATTTAATTTTAATTGTTTGATAGTGATTTTCTTTACAACTATAGAAATATATTTAAATTGTTTGTTTTGTTATCCACTTTTTATTTAAAGGAGGCATAGATGCAAACATTAAATCCAATAAACTATCAATTGATTCATGTATGGAAATGCTGTTATTTACAGTTTCATTTAAAAAACCTTCTACTACCATATTGTCGCAAAGGGCTTTTAAGGCATCGTAATATCCGTTTGTATTAAGAATACCTACCGGTTTATTATGCAAACCTAACTGACCCCAAGTAAGCATCTCAAATAATTCTTCCATGGTACCCCAACCACCGGGTAGTGTTAATATACCATCACTTAATTCATGCATTTTTAGTTTTCTTTCGTGCATGGTATTTACAGTTATCAACCTTGTTAAGCCTGTATGTGCTACTTCTTTTGTTTTTAAAAATTCAGGTATTACACCTATTATTTCACCTTTATGGTTTAATGCACCATCTGCTAATGCCCCCATTAAACCAATTTTTGCACCACCGTATATAATTCTTATTCTTTTTTCGGCAAGCAGAACACCCACCTCATAAGCAACCTCTCGATACGTTTCATTATAACCGTCTGATGCACCACAAAAAACTACTATGCTATTCATATAAAAGTGTTTGGTTCAAATATAAATAGTTAAACGCTACAACATGTAAAATATTTTTGTTAATTACAAATAATTTAAGTGTAGCTGTCCTATTTGCCTTTTTGTAGAAATAGCTTATTTTTTTATTTTATTTTTTTTTTGATGAATTATTTTAAAAAAGACTAACGATATTTGTTCTTCTTACGTCTATACAGAAAAGGAATACATTTTTTTATGAAATTCAATATTAAAAGTCTATATATTATTTTATTTGTGTTGTTGAATATGGTAGTGTCTTGCACTACAAAATTCAATAATACATCGCTGATATATAACACGAATCCAGACAAGACAAAATTAAATCAATTATTTTCTTCATTTCGTAGTGTACCCCAGCAATTTACAATTTCAGCAGGTACAAATAAAATAATTTATGCAGGTAATGGTACAAAATTTTCTTTTTATCCCAATTCGTTTAAAGATGCAACCGGTACTATTATTACCAATGGAAATATAAACTTGCAAATAGTTGAAATGTATAGAGTAGGTATTATGGCAGCAAATAGAACTACAGCCGCTACACAAGATGGTAACCTAATAAGCGGTGGACAGATTTATATTAATGCAACTATGAACGGACAACCTGTATTTGCTACTAAATATGGTATTGGTTTTAAACAAAATGCTGCATCTACATCGTCCATGTCTTTATATTATGGTAATACAAATAATGATGATTCTTTAACCTTCTGGACAGCAGCCAATAATTTTGGTGTTGGTAATACTGCAATTACAACTAAAGTAGATTCAGAAACCGTCATCATAATCAATCTTACGGGTGGTGTAGATACCGTAATTAGGTTTGTAAATTATTATCAGTTCGACAGTTGTATTAATTTAAATTGGGTTAACTGCGACAACCCTTATGGTACAAATGCACCGCTTACAGATTTAACGGTAACAATGCCCGACACCAGTTTTAATGCCACAAATACAGAAGTTTTTGTATTAATGCCTGCTATTAATTGCGTGGTGCCTTTAAATATATATAACCCTATAACTCGTAAATTTGATATTTATCATAATAATTATATACCTGTTGATATGAATGCAACTGTATTTGCAATAAGCAATAAACACGGTAATTATTATTATTACGAACAAACCGGTATTACTATTACTTCCGGTATAAATTTAACAGCCTCTATGACACCCCAATCTGCTACCGATATACTTAAACACATCAGTAGTATGTATTAGTTTTTTGTTTCTTGTATTTTGCAAAGCCTTTCCTTTTGGAAAGGTTTTTTGTTTGTAAAAATCCATTGTAATATTTATAGAATGGGTTATCGTTTTTTATTCTCATCCATTTTTCAATTATATGAACATATTAAACCCAAAATGCTCAAAGTTGCTCGTCATTTCTCAATAAAAACAAGTCCCGATTTTTCATCAAGATGAAGTGAAATGGAGAAATCTGCCAAATGTAAGCACTTGTTTTCTAAAATACTTTGCTCATATTAAAAATATTTTTCCATAATACCCCACTAAAAGTGGCTATATTGTGAAATGAAGTCAACAAATTTAAAACTGCTCGTTCTTCCTGATTTTTATTATCAAACTTCCGGATTCCCTACGGAAAATCGGAAAGAACGTCTAAACATTTTTACATACTTACCACATAAAACTTCTAATTTTTAGTACCTGTTATTTGAGTAATTAGATATTTGAAACCACTTG
>CAIWXG010000257.1 GCA_903916555.1 uncultured Bacteroidota bacterium | reverse complement strand
TAAATAAAATATTAAACACCCTGCCATTGTGCGACAATGTTTTTACCTCGCTGTACCCAATAGTAGTAATGGTAATAATGGTCATGTACAGTGCATCGAAAAAGCTTATTTTTTCTACTATCATAAACCCTATAATGCCAAAAAGGTTGATGGCAACAATAACGGCAAACCAAATAACTAAAGGATGTATTTTTCTGGCAGGCAACCACCTCATTATAAATTTTATTTATTGGGTGTAAAAATACGGAAGGAATTTGATAATGGATAATTGAATACAGGTTGAGTTGTTTTGATATATAAGGTAACAGGCAATAGGAAAAGGAGGCAACAGGCAAGGAGGCGATAAGCAAAGGGAAATACAAGATATACTGTCAATAAAAAAGTACTAAGCAACGGGCGATTGTCAATTGCTAAAAGGAAAAAATTAAGCGGGAATACATGGCACAAAGCACCTTGTATTCCCTCTTTTTTTGCATCTGTATTACGCTAAGTTCTGTATTTTGTATTAACTTTAAACGACTTAAACCCTTTAAACCTTTTGAACGCTTTACCAAACAACATTGAAATTAATTTATTAATCTTATGTTCTTTAATTAGTTATAATAATAAAAAAGCAGATTAAAAAATTACTTCTTCAATCCGCTTTAATTATTAATTATTTGTATTCTGTATTACATTATCAATTATCAATTATCAATTATCAATTAATTAGCCACCATTATATCTATTACAATGTTTGCAGGTTCAACCCCTGTATTCACTATATGTAAATATCTTTTATCATCGGTATAACCCATTTCTTCCGGAGTACATTCGCCCATCGTATTGGGTTGAATAATAAAAACAACTGTACCCGGAGCAGGCGTTTTATTTAGTGCATTGGTAAAATAAGCATGTGCTACATTGGTACCTACATAGCTATATTTCAAGCTTTGTTTGGTTGAATCAAGTTTACGATGCAATAGTCTTTTAGGCACTTGGAATATCAGTTTACCAGTATAGCTTGATTGGCTAATGCTTTGTAAAAGATCGATTGGAAAATAATCTTCCATCAGTTTTGGATTAGCACTGAATTTAGTCACAAAACCACCATAAATACCAAAGGCAGCCACCGATGCTGCATCTCTGGCTGCATCTATTGCGGTAATGGCTAAATCAATATTTATCAGTTGATTTTTCTGAAGAACCATAGCGGCAGTCAGTAAATCAAAAAATGTAGAAACTTTTGTTTTGATAGTAGCAAGTCCTGCATCGGTACCCATCTCGGTCATCAGGTTTTTAACTGCCCGGGCTCTTGAATCTACCTTTCCTGTTTGAAAAGGGATACGATGATTAGGAAATAAACCCTGATACTTAGGTGTTTTACTATTGTAAACACCTTGTACCGCTACATCCCATTCCCTGGCATTGGTAGAAGATAATTGATCTATTAATTGTACTACCCCAAGTGTTTTACCCGATTTAGAACTCCTCAGCGAATCTAATACACTGTAGCTGTTATCATAAGCCATACAAATGGGATGAAAAGTAGTGTAATAGCCACT
>CAIWXG010000256.1 GCA_903916555.1 uncultured Bacteroidota bacterium | reverse complement strand
GGTGTGCCATTGGCAATACCTGTATTGGTAACAGCTCAGGATGGTAGTACAAATACTTATACAGTAACGGTAACGCGTGCAAAATCAAGTGATGCTAATTTAAGTAATTTAACAATAAGTCCGGGAAGCATAACATTTGCGACGGCTACAACTACCTACACCGGTATTACAGTACCAGCGGGCACTACAACTTTGGTAGTAACGCCAACGGTAGAAAATGCAACAGCTACCGCCGTTATTACATCCTCGGCTGGATCGGTAATTGGTTCAAACGCTCCATTGGCATTAGGAGCAAACACAATCACAATAGCGGTAACGGCTCAGGACGGAACGGTTTTGAATTATACCCTAAATGTTACTGTACCTCCATCAACAGATGCCGCATTAGGTAATTTAGCATTGAGTAGCGGAAGTATTAGCTTTGACAAGAATACAACAATATATAACGTAAGTGTAAGTAACGCTACTACCACTATAACACTTACGCCAACAGTAAATAATCAATACGCAACAGTAAAGGTAAACGGAACATTAGTTGCATCAGGAAGCGCCTCAACTGCAATTAGTTTGAGTCCGGGTGTCGCGGTACCAATTACTGTTCTAGTTACCGCTCAAGATGGATCAACCACCCAGACTTATACAGTAAATGTAACCCAAAGCGCATCGGCTGTTGCTACTTTAAGCAACATCAGTGTTTCTACAGGAAGCTTATCACCGATATTTAATGCAGGAACAACAAATTATACTGTAAATGTAAGCAATGCTACTTCAACCATTTCTATTGGAGCTACCAGCAATAATAGTGCAACTATAACTGTAAATGGTGTTGCATTAGCTTCCGGTGCAACAACTTTACCTATTGCAATAGGTTTTGTTCCGGTGAATATATTGGTTAAGGTAACTTCTCAAGATTTATCAACGAGTCTCACTTATAATGTTCAGGTAATAAGGGCATTATCTACAGAGGCTCACTTAAACGGTTTAACAGTTAGTGCAGGTACTTTATCACCAACATTTACACAAAATACCTTAAATTATTCAGTTAATGTTGCCAATAGTGTAAACAGTATTACAGTTACTCCAACAGCAGTTGATTACGCTAATGCATCAATTTCTATTAGTGGTATAACCATTCCTTCAGGTACAGTTTCTTTACCACAGTCGCTAAATGTTGGTGTGAATAATATACAAATTGATGTACAAGCGCAGGATAATTCTGTACTACATTATGTAATAGCTGTTACCAGGGCTGCTTCAACCGATGCGAGTTTAAATACTACGACAAATCCTCCTAAAATAAACAACGGAGCTTATGCCTTAACGAGCGTTGGGGCGAATTATACAGCTTCTGTTCCTACTGCAATTGGTTCAATAACTGTAAGTGCTGCTACAAACGACCCGAATGCTACAGTAACCATTAATGGAAATGCCAATCAAACAACGCCTATACCTTTAAGTGTTGGTCCAAATACTATTAGCATAAAAATAGTAGCTCAGGATGGTATAGCCAATTCAACAACTACAATTACGGTAACGAGACTTGCTTCAACTGATGCAACTTTAGCCAATTTAACCACAAACAATGGAACCTTAAGTCCTACATTTTCCAGTGGTGTTACTTCTTATAATGTCAACGTAGGTAATGCTATAAATACTATTAATGTTACCCCAACCCTTAATGATTTAAATGCTACTGTAAAAGTAAATGGTAATAATGTTATTTCTGGTCAGAGTTCAATTCCAATTAATTTAAATGTTGGATCAAATACCATAACAACCGTTGTAACTGCTCAGGATGGATCAACTACCCAAACATATACTTTAAACGTAACCAGAGCAGGTTCAAATAATTCAAGTTTAAGTACTTTTACCATTAGTTCAGGCACACTTAGTCCAAACTTTTTACCGGGTACAAGTAACTATTCTGCTTCGGTAGCAGGTAACACACAGAGCATTTCGGTTACGCCAACCGCTGACCCTAATGCGACCGTAAAAGTAAATGGCGCAACGGTATTATCCGGTAATTCAAGTGGCCCAATTTCTTTAAATTTGGGTGCAAATACTATTACCACTGTAGTAACCGCTCAAGATGGGGTATCAACCAGCACTTATATTTTAACAGTAAACAGGGTTGCCTCAACTGATGCTAATTTGAGTAATTTAGGCATTGATAATGGTACTTTGAGCCCAACCTTTACCTCAAGTAATTTAAGCTATACAGTTAATGGAATTACCAATGCAAATAGCACAATTGTAATTACACCAACAACCAATGATCCGAATGCAACTGTACGTGTAAATGGTACAAATGTAATATCAGGTAACCCATCGAGCCCTGTTGTATTAAACGTGGGTACCAATGTGATAACAGTGCTAGTAACTGCACAGGATGGTAGTACAAAACAGACTTATTTATTAACGGTAACAAGGCCACCATCAACAGATGTAACCCTATCTGCCCTAACATTAAGCAGCGGTACTCTAAATCCCGTATTTACGGTCGGACAAACCACATATTCAGCAACTGTAGCCAATAACATATCTAGTATAACAGTTACCGCTTCAACAACAGTTTCCAACTCTATTTTACGTATAAATGGCACAACAGTTCCGTCTGGGACCCCTTCTGCTCCTATAACACTATTTAGTGGTTATAATACAATTACAGTATTAGTAACATCACAGGATGGTTCTAATTCATTATCAAGAACTATTACCGTATACAAAACACCATCAACAGATGCTTCTTTGAGTGGATTAACGTTTAGTGGCGGAGCTATTAGTCCAACTTTTTCAAAATCAGTTTATGCCTATACGGCTACAGTAAGTAACGCCACCAGTTCGGTAACTGTTACCCCTACATCCACCGATGTAAATGCCTCCATAAACTTAAATGGCAATGGTGTATTATCGGGTGTTCCAAGTAGCCAAATTACGTTAAATGTTGGGCCTAATATCATTACTTTTTATGTATTGGCTGATGATGGTACAACAAACCTTACTTATACGTTGACCATAACCAGAGCAGGCTCTAATGATGCTACCTTAAAAAATCTTACAACAACAGCGGGTGCTTTAACTCCACCATTTGCAACAGCCACTGGTAACTATGCGGTAACAGTGGCAAATGGAGTGCAAAACATTACAATAACACCAACTGCCAATGATGCAAATGCTACTATCCAAGTAAATGGTATTAAAACGAATACGGGCAGTCCTTCAAGTGCAATTAATTTAAATGTTGGTTTAAATAATATAGTGGTAAAGGTTACCGCTCAAGATGGTATAGCAGTGTTAACATATAACATTGGGGTTACCAGATCTTCTTCAAGTGATGCCACTTTATCTAATTTAGTAATTGATAATGGTGGTGTATTATCCCCATCATTTTTGAGCTCTGCATACAGTTATACTGCTACAGTTGCCAATAGTGTTTCAAGCCTAAATATTACCCCTACAACCAACGACAATAATGCTACTGTAAGGGTAAATGGTAATACTGTTATTTCAGGTTCTCCATCCCCAGTTTCATTAAATGTTGGTATTAATGTTATCACTATTGCTGTTACCGCTCAAGATGGCACATTATTACCTTATAATCTAACCGTTACCAGAAAACAATCCAGTATTGCCACCTTGAGTAATTTGGTTTTGAACAATGGTGCCGTTAATGTACCTATTGCTCCTACTTTCGATTCTGGTACATTGGGTTATAACGCAAGTGTTGATAATACAGTAAATTCGGTAACCATTACCCCAACCAGTACCGACCCCAATGCCATTATAAAGGTAAATGGTACAAGGTTATTATCCGGTACATTATCACAAAGTATTGTACTAAACAGCGGCGACAATGTGATTCCAATTTCTGTTCAATCTCAAGATCGTACAGCAAATCAAGCTTATAGCATAACTGTTAATAAGGCCAACTCAAGTGATGCAATATTAAATGACCTGCAATTGAGTAGCGGCAGTTTGTCGCCTACATTTAATAGTAACACCTACATCTATAATGCCAGTGTACCCAATACAACAAATAGCATATCAATAACACCTGTTCCGCATGATGTTAATGCAATAATTACTTTTACAGCAAATGGTAATACCACCACTTTTCAAACCGGAACGCCTTTTCAATATAATTTAAACATCGGCGACAATAACTTGGTATTGACTATTAAATCAGCAGATGGTTCACAAAGTTTTACTTATAATTTAGATGTTTACAGGTTAAAATCATCATCAGCAACTTTATCCAACTTAACATCAAGTGATGCCTCTCCAATAACACCTGCAGTTTTTAGTAGTTCAACCCTAAATTATACACAAAATGTTCCATTTAGTTCCACTACTATAAAGGTTACACCTACCGCGACAGATGTAAACAGCACAATAACTGTTAATGGAATAAATACCACAAGTGGTAGCCCTTCGCAAGCAATTGCTTTGGCTGTAGGTGTAAATAATATAAACGTGTTAGTTACTTCGCAAGATGGGAATTTTACACAAACTTATACCTTAGCAGTAACAAGGGCCGGATCTCCAGATGCTAGCTTAGCAAGTTTAATTATAAATGCCGGAGGTTTACCTGCTTTGACCCAAAATAGTCCAATTATCTCACCAATAAATTTGACGTTATCAAATAACAGCTATACTTTAATTACCATAAACCCTACTACTACCAATGCAAATGCTGCGGTAACTGTTAATGGCATAGCGGTACCTTATAAAGGTACTTCAGCTGCAATACCTGTAAGTATTGGTAACAATATCATAAATCTTGTTGTAACTGCGCAAGATGGGGTTACTACACAAGCCTATACAATTAATGTAACCAGACCTCTTGGAACTGATGCCACTCTGAGTAATATAACAACTTCTACCGGGACTTTATCACCTATATTTAATTCGGGTGTATATGGTTATGCTTTCTCTGTTCCAAATAGCACCAAAACTATATCAATTACCCCAACAGCCAATGATCCTGATGCTGATATTACTGTAAACGGAAGTGGTGTATTAACAGGAGTTGCTTCATCAAATATTAACCTTAATGTTGGTTTAAATACAATAACTACCGTTGTAACTGCTTCAGATGGAATTTCAAAACAGTCCTATACCATCGGAGTAACAAGGCTACCGGCTACCGATGCAAGTATTAGCAATATTACTTTAAGTAAAGGTACCCTTTCGCCAATTTTTACTTCGGGTACATTAGCCTACACAGCAAATGTGGCAAATAGTATTAGCACCATTTCGGTTACACCAACTGTAAATGATGCCAATGCCACTGTTAAGGTAAACGGCACTATTGTACCGGCGCTGAGTGCATCAGGTCAAATACCATTAAACGTAGGTGCAAATACCATTTATGTAATAGGTATAGCGCAAGATGGTACCACTACACAAACATATACCCTCACCGTAACCAGAGATCAATCATCCGATGCAACTTTGAGTGGGCTAACATCAAGTGATGGTACAATTATTCCAAGTTTTGATACAAATACATTTAATTATACGGCATCAGTACTAAATTCAACAAATGCAATTACCATAACTCCAACTACACATGAAGGAAATGCTACAATAAAGGTTAATGGGGTGAGTGTTACCTCTGGTACATCTTCACAAAGTTTACTATTAGTTGTTGGTCAGAATGTTATTACTACGCTGGTTACTGCACAAGATGGAAGTACCCAATTATCATATACCTTAACAGTAACCAGAGCTCCTTCAAACATAAATACCTTGAGTACCTTAGCTGTGAACGGCGGTGGAATTACCTATAACCTGACTGAAAGTCCGGCTGGTGTTTTTTCCCTTGGTGATTTACCAAATACTGTATCAAGTGTCACCATCACACCTACAACAACCGACGGCAATGCTACAGTTAAAGTAAACGGGTTAAGTCAGCTTTCAGGAGTTGCTTCAAATCCAATTACCCTAAATGTTGGTGATAATAGTGTGGTTGTAGCAGTGGCTGCCCAAGATTTGTCAGTAAAACAATATACCGTAAATATTCATCGGGATGAATCAACTATTAGTACATTAAGCAACCTTACACTAAACAATGGTCAAAATTTATCACCGGGTTTTGATCCGCTTACTAAAAATTATACTGTTAGCGTTCCATATTCTATAGCAACCATCGCAGTTACCCCGTTTTTAACTGATAATTCTGCTTCTGTAAGTGTTAACGGAGCAATAACCTCAAATGGAACGGCATCAGGAGATATAGTGTTGAATGTTGGTACAAATGTTATTACTATTGTTTCTACTGCTCAAGCGGGAGGTACTAATAATTCTACATATACCATTACCATTACGCGTGCGCCATCAAACATAGTGACTTTAGATAATTTAACTTTAAGCACAGGTACCTTACTGCCAACTCCTTTTGACAAAAATATTCTTTCGTATACCGCTACGGTTTCTAATGATACACAATCTATAACTTTATATCCAACACCTTCCGACCCTAATGCTACCATTACAATAAATGGCAACCCGGTATCTGCAGGAGCAGGATTTACCGTTGCTTTAAGTGTTGGTGATAATACATTATTAACCATTGTGGTTGCTCAGGATGGAGTGGCAAAAAAAACTTATACTGTTATAGTGAATAGAAAGGCCTCAAGTGTGGCTGATATTAGTACTCTTGTTGTAACCGACGGTAGTAATAATGTGACATTAACGCCGGCATTTTCAAGTTCAGGGGTTGCCTATACAGCCAGTGTGGGTAACAGCACCAAAAGTGTTAAGGTTACCGCAACTACCGATCCTAATGCTGTTATGAATTTAAATGGGCAGTTGTTAACATCCTCTGTACCATCCTCGGACATACCGTTAAATGTTGGTTCAAATACAATAACTGATATTGTAACCGCGCAAGATGGGGTAACCATGAAGACGTACACCATCAACATTACCAGAGCAGGATCGGCCGATGCTACCTTATCTAATATTGGATTAAGTACTGGTAACTTGAACCCTTCATTCAATGCCGGTAATACCAGCTATACTGTTAGTGTAGATAACTCAGTTACGGCTATTTCATTGACACCTTTTCTAAATGATAATAATGCGATAGTTTCTATAAATGGCAATACCATACCATCTGGCTCTGCTTCAACCCAATATTCACTAAATGTTGGTGACAATAATATTTTGGTAAACACCATTGCACAAGATGGTTCACATAAATTGCTTTATACGATAACTGTTAAACGAGCTTTTTCAAGCAATGCGCTTTTAAATAACCTTACAACTGATAATGGGAATATAGGCGCATTTAATCCGCAAATAAATTCCTATTCAACAAATGTTGATAATTCTATTAGCGTAATTAATGTTACTACTACAGTTGCTGACGTTACTTCAACCTTAAAAATTAATGGAAATTTAATTTCATTGTCGGGAGGTGTAGGTACTGGTATTGTTCCATTAAATATTGGTGTAAACAATATCAATATTTTGGTTAATGCTCAAGATGGTACCCCTAATACCTATACACTTACCGTAACCAGAGCAGCCGGTACTGACGCAACGATGTCAAATATTTTGGTGAGTACTGGTACACTTACACCTGCATTTACCTCTGGCAATACCAATTATACAGTTGAGGTGCCGTTTACAACAACCTCAATAACCGTTACCCCAACTACTAATGATGTTAACGCAACTGTTAACGTTAATGCAGTTTCTGTAGTCTCCGGAACGCCTTCAAACCCAATACCGCTTGCTGTTGATGCCAATACCATAACAGTAACCGGAACTGCCCAGGATTTAGTAACAAACGTTAATTATACCATAACCGTTAACAGAGATGAAGGATCAACAAACAATAGCTTAAACGCTCTAACCTTAAGTGCGGGCACCTTAAGCCCTTCTTTTTCATCAACAGTTAAGAGTTATACAGTTAATTTACCTTTAGAAACTACCAGTATCTCGTTGACACCTACGTTATCTGATAATACTGCAACTTTATATTATTTGTTAAATTCAAAAGGTTCAACAACACCAAATTTTGCCTTAAACCAAGGAAGAAACGAGATTGATGTTATTGTAACTGCCCAAAATGGCATTGACACAAGTATATATGCAGTTATTGTTAATCGGATACCATCTACTATAAGCACCTTAAGCGGTATCACCTTAACCAATACCAGTAATAATGCACCAGTTAAAATAAATGAGAATTTTGATGGTACCAATGTGTTTAATTACACCGCATTTGCAAGTAATAGTACTACATCAATTACTGTTACGCCAAGTTTAACTGATATTAAAGGATCTTCAATTACTGTAAATGGTACAAAAGTAGCTAACGGAACAGCTTCGGGAGCCATTCCATTAATAGTTGGAGATAATATCATAACGGTTACAAGTACCGCTCAGGATGGCATTACTACTAGTTCATATACCATAACCGTTACACGAGGAAAATCTGGTGATGCTACACTTTCTGGTATAACGATTGATGGTGCTTTAATTGCAGGATTTAGTCCTTCTACTACTTCATATGTACAAACCGTAGCTAATTCAAGTACTACGATAGCTATCTCCGCATCGGCCAATAATGATGGAGCAGCTTATACTGTTAATGGTGTAGCTCTTACCCCTGGTGATGCTATACCAATAGATTTAAATCTTAACAAAAACATGGTAACCATTGTAGTTACCGCCCAAGATAAAGTAACTACTATCACCTATACTTTGGAGATTGACAGGCCAACAGAATCGCAGGTATTTACCTTCCCTCAAATTGCAACAAAAACTTATGGAGTTGAACCTTTTGACCCTGGAGCTATTGTTACTTCCGGATTGCAGATAACCTATACCAGTAGCGATACGTCTGTTGCTGATATTGATACCGTTCGATCCCAGATTATTGTTAAAAGCCCCGGAAAAACAACCATAACCGCTAGTGTCAAAAATAATAGCAGTTATGCTACCATAACACCAATATCGCAAGTGTTAACAGTTTTAAAAGCAAATCAAACAATTACTGGATTTACCTATCCGAAATTAAAAAAGGATACTATTTATTCATTGGAAAACGTAAAAACCACTGCATTAGGTTATCGTGTATATTTTACTTCGAGTGATACCAATGTAGTTAAGGTTGTAAAGGATAGACCTGCTAATGAAACTGATACCTCTGTTTATACCACTAAATTGAAGGCGGTTCAATTAGGTGAGGTAACTATTACAGCCTATCAACCAGGTAATAAATATTATAACGCGGCGCCTTCATTGGCACTCACTATTAATGTAAATGATCCGGGTGGACCAGATTTAGTGGTACACCAAGCGCTAACGCCAAATGGAGATGGGGTGAATGACTATTTTAACGTAGAAGGTATTACTAATTTTACCGATAACACTGTTACCATAGTAAATCCAAATGGAATAAAGGTTTATTATGAAAAAAACTATGATAATGCTGCCAAAAGGTTTGATGGGCATTCGAATATAACCGGCCAATTTTTGCCATCAGGTACTTATTTTTATTTGATAAAATATTCAAATGGTTCAACAAGTAAACAGGTAACGGGCTATTTAGTAATAAAATATTAGCAAAATAAAAGGATGATATTTGCAATTAGAACATATAAGCATATCGGAAGCACTAAAGTGATAGGTTTCATAGGCATGTTATGTTTTATGTTTTTAGGCTTAACAAGTGTACACGGACAGCAAGCTTTTAGCTATACGCAGTATATGAATGATTTAACGCCTATTAATCCTGCAAGTACCTTGTTTGATGGAGATGGAGGTTTTAACTTATTGGCGCGTAAACAATGGGCAGGTATAGTAGGTGCACCAACCACCTTATTTTTTGACGGTAACTTACCAATAAAAGCCACCAACGGAACAGCCGGCTTTGTGTTTGAGAACAATAAGTTTGGGCCAGAGAATTTGACCGAATTGAATGGTTTTTATGCACAATCAGTTAGATTGGGATGGGAGCAGTATTTGGCATTATCATTAAATGTAGGCTTAAGGAGTTATACAGCAAATAATACGCAGCTTGATCCTACGGATAAAGCTTTAGGACCAGACATCAACCAATCAAAGCCTAATTTAGGGTTTAGCGTATTGTATTATTCAAAAACAGCCTATGTAGGATTATCAGTACCAGAATTAACAATCAGGAATTTGGGTAAGGCATCAGTTACAAATAATAACTATTTCAGGAATAATTATTTTTTAACAGCCGGAATAACGCAGGAACTAAGCGAAGGCATAAAGATAAAACCTGCTTTATTGGTATCATATACAAGGGGATTACCATTGATAACAGATATATCGGCAATGGCTAGCTTTAATGATGTATTTGGAGTTGGCTTGAATTATAGAACAAACAATGAAGCAGCTCTGATCGTATCGACAGATTTTTTATTGTTCCACGTAGGATATAGCTATCAATTTGGTGTATCAGGAACTACCATAGGAGGGTTTACAAACACTACCCAAGAAATAACAATAGGTTACAGGCTGAGCCATAAACGGTTTAATATTGACAGGGTTAAAAGAGTATTTTAAGCCAATGTGTCGAGCGTCATTATCTTCGTAACTATAAAGTTACTTCAATCATTGTTCTTTAACGTATAAAATTTTTAGCTTTGAATACAAACCATAGTGTTTAATCTAAATAGAACCAATTTTGTACATGGGGGCATTTTTATCTGCAAAGAAATTATTTTCCAGGGCTATTTTAGTTCCATTAATTTTTATTTTATTCTCTTCAAATTATGCTTCCGGCAATATAGCACCTAATATAAAGAATGCATTTTTTTCCTCTAATCTTATAGCCACAGGTGCAAATTATTATATTGGAGATTTAATTAAAGACGAAAATTTACCGGAATATTTAAGCAATTCACCTTATGCCAAGGAAGGAATTATAAAGAATGATTTACCTCCTTTATTCACTCTAAATCCAAATCTTGGGTTATATCCTCTTAAAAATACTCGAATTACTAAAAGTTATCCATTAAAAATCAAATCGATAACATCATCAATTGCCACCTTAAACAATTTAACGGTTAGTAGCGGTACATTAAGCCCTGTATTTGCAATCAATACTTTTTTCTACAATAATAATGTAACAAATAATACTAGCAGTATAACTGTAACCCCTACATTAACTGATAATACGGCAACTGTTACCGTAAATGGTACAATTGTAAATTCAGGCACAGCAAGTACTCCTTTGCCATTAGTGGTTGGGAACAATATCATCACCATTTTAGTAACTGCCGTAGATGGAATTACTCAAAACGCCTATACTGTAACGGTAAATCGTGCCCAATCAACCACAGCTACCTTAAGCGGACTAGGTGTTAGCAGCGGAACATTGAGTCCCTCCTTTAGTAGCGCCATTACTTCCTATAACGACTTTGTAACGTATACTACGAACACTATCAAATTAACACCAACCTTGAGTGATGCCACTGCATCTGTTACTGTTAATGGTAACCCTGTTACCTCCGGAACAGCAAGTAGTCCTTTTGGTTTGGTGAACGGGCTTAATACTTTTACAATAGTTGTAACTGCCCAAGATGGAATAACATCGCAAACGTATTACGTGAATGTGAATCATCCTTCATTACCATCAGTTACAACCTTAAGTAGTTTATCTGTAAGCAACGGGAATATTTCTCCTTCGTTTGCCAGTGGAACATCAAATTATATTGACTATATAACAAATTCAATTAGTAGTATCACGGTAACACCAACATTAACAGACCCCCTGGCTACTTTTACAATAAATGGAATTCCGGGTACATCTGGTACAGCAAGTAATCCAATTACCTTATCAATAGGTAGTAATCCGATAACGATGGTTGTAACCGCGCAAGATGGAATTACTAAACAAACCTATAATTTAAATGTAAATGTTGCCCCTTCTGGCTCTACCTATTTAAGCGATTTGGTTGTTAGTACCGGAACACTTAGCCCAGCTTTTGCTGCCGGAACAACTAATTATAATGAAACTGTTCCAAATTCAACTAGCTCAATTACATTTATTCCAACACTAAATGACCCAAATTCTACCGTAACTGTAAACGGTAGTACTGTAGTATCGGGGGCAACAAGCCAGGCTATTGCCCTTACAGCCGGCGCTAACCCAGTATCAATTGTGGTTACAGATCAAAGTCTTAATACAAAAACATATACTGTTACAGTTACCAGAGCGGCATCCTCAATAAATACACTTAATAGTATTTCGTTAAGTAGTGGTAGCCTAAGTCCTACCTTTAATAGTGGAACAATTTCTTACACAGCCAGCGTAACAAATGCAATCTCTTCCATAACAGTTACTCCAACAGTAACAGACGCCAATGCGAAGGTTACTGTAAATGGTGTAATGGTAAACTCTGGAACTGCAAGTTCACCAATTTCATTAGGGATTGGCAGTAATACGGTAATTGCAATTGTAACCGCTCAGGATGGTTCTACCAAAACATATACTTTAACCATAAACCGAGCTGCCTCAACAGTTTCAACACTCAGCTCTTTGGTGGTAAGTAGTGGAACATTATCGCCTGTATTTGCCGGCGGAACAACATCATATACAGACAATGTGGCTAATGCTCCTGGTTTTATTGTTCTCACCCCTACATTAACTGATCCGTCGGCTTCAGTAACAGTTAATGGTATAACAGTTGCCTCCGGCTCTCCAAGCTCTGCTGTTATACTTACTGTAGGTAATAATATCATAAATACAGTTGTGACAGCCCAGGATGGATCTACCAAAACTTATTCTCTTACAGTATTCCGAGCCCCGCTTTCTGTAGCAACCCTAAGCAATTTGACGTTAAATAATGGTACAATAAGTTTACCTTCTGACTTTAATAGTTCAACCTATATTTATACTGTTAATGTGCCTAATAGCTTAACGAATATAACTTTAAGCCCAACTTTGACCGACCAATATGCTACAGTAACTGTAAATGGAATGCTTGTAAATTCTGGAACTCCAAGTAGTGGAATACCTCTACAAGTTGGAAACAACAGCATTACAACAGTAGTAACCGCGCAGGACGGTGTAACGAAACAAACCTATAGCCTTACTGTAAACCGAGCTTCATCAAATATAGCTACCTTGAGCAACCTAAGTTCTAGTATTGGTATTGTAACACCTGTATTTAACAGCGGAATTACCACTGGCTATAGTGTTAATGTGCCAAACACTACAGGGAGCATAAATGTAATACCCACCTTAAGTGACCCTACCGCTACTTTAACAGTAAATGGAAAGGCAGCTATTTCTGGTGTAGCTAGCGACCAAATTCCATTGATTATTGGAAGTAATATTATTACAATAATAGTAACTGCCCAAGATGGAACAAATCAACAAACATACACGCTAACAGTAAACCGTGCATTATCAACAATAACTACCCTGAGCGGATTGTCATTAAGTAGCGGTAATTTATCACCTACGTTTAATAGCACAACTGTATATTATACCGCCAGTGTTACTAACCAAACCAGCATTATTGCAGTAACGCCAATAGTAACAGATTCATATGCCACTATCAAGGTAAATAATATTTTGGTTACTTCGGGCTCAACCAGTGCCCCTATACCATTGGTAATAGGCGATAATACCGTTTTAATTGAGGTAACAGCACAAGATGGTGTTACAAAACAAACCTATACTTTAACAGTTACACGTGCAAAATCTTCGCAAGCTAACCTTTTTAGTTTGGCAGTATCAAGTGGAATTTTATCACCAGTGTTTAATAGTAATGTATATTCCTATATAGACAATGTACCAAATGCAGCAGTTAGCATTTCAATTACACCAACAGTAATTGACCCCAATGCTACTATAACAGTAAATGGAGTTGCAGTAAACAATGGTTCATCAAGCCCATCAATTTTGCTGGTGGTTGGAGCAAATACTATTCCAATAATAGTTACAGCACAGAATGGTATAGCTTCACAAACCTACAATTTGGTTGTAAATCGGTCACCATCAACTGATAATACCTTGCTTAATTTACAGGTTAATAGTGGAACACTTTCACCTGCATTTGATAGTGGGAATACCTATTATATAGATAATGTACCAAATTTGACCAGCGAAATTGTATTACTCCCAACAACTAGTGATCCATCAGCAACTATCTCTATTAATAATAATACGGCTCAATCAGGAACAACGAGCTCACCAATACCTTTGGTTGTTGGGCAAAATAATATAAGCATTTTGGTAACCGCCCAGGATGGAGGTACCAAAACTTATTATTTAAAGGTAACCCGATTACAATCATCTGTAGCTACGCTAAGCAATTTAGTAGTAAGTAATAATAGCCTCACACCCGGATTTGATAATTCCATTTTCACTTATAGAGTGAATGTACGAAATTCTACAAATAGCATCACAATAACTCCAACGGTTACAGAACCTAATGCAACGGTAACCGTAAACGGGATCACGGTAACTTCAGGTTCTACAAGTTCACCTATAGCACTTGGTAATATAGGTGACAACCCAATTGCTATTGTAATAACCGCACAAGATGGTACTACTCAACAATACACTGTAACTGTAAATAGATCACCATCTGGAGCTGCTATTTTGAGTAACCTTCTAGTAAGTAATGGTACCCTTAGCCCGGGTTTTGATTATGGTAATTTATCCTATACAGATACAGTAACAAATCAAACCAATAGTATTACAATTACGCCCACTACCAATGAAGCTACCTCCACAGTTAAAGTAAATGGGGTTTTGGTAAACTCAGGTACCTCTTGTTCGCCTATCACACTGTTGGCTGGTAATAATACGATCACATTAGTAGTAACAGCTCAAGACGGAATAACCAAACAAACGTATAATTTAACTGTAAATCGATTGCAATCGGCCGTATCTACATTGAGCAACCTAACAGTAAGCAGTGGTAGTCTTGCTCCTGTATTTAATAGTGCCACCCTTGCATATCAGGATAATATACCAAATTCAATTAGTGTAATTTCTGTAACTCCTACTGCAACGGACGCCACAGCGAGCGTTAGCGTAAACGGTACCGTTGTACCATCCGGAACTGCCAGTACACCAATACCATTGTTGGTAGGTAATAATGCCATATCAATGGTTGTGACTGCCCAAGACAATAGTACCAAGAAATATTCTTTAACAGTAAATAGGTCGCCTTCTGGAGCGGCAATACTTAGTAATCTGTCAATTAGCAGTGGTGCATTAAACCCAATATTTGATAGTGGTACACTCACCTACAATATAAATGTTCCCAGTTTGACAAGCAATATTTCCGTAACTCCAACGGTAAACGATGAAAATTCTACTGTAACCGTTAACGGTATGCTCGTAACTTCGGGTACTGCAAGTGTAGCTACACCATTGGTAACCGGAAAAAACGTATTTACCATAGTTGTAACTGCACAAGATGGAACTACCAAACAAACCTATACGGTTATGGTTTATAGGGCGCCATCGGGTGCTGCAAATTTGAGTGATCTTATGGTAAGTGATGGAACACTCAGTCCGTTTTTTGATAATAGTGGAAAGAATACCACCTATACGGTCAATGTTGCGTTTGCAATAGGAAATATTACTTTAACACCGTCAGTTGATGATCCGAATTCATCAATTACAGTAAATGGCATTAAAGTTACCTCTGGTACTTCTACAGATCCTATACCACTTAATGAAGGTAGTAATACCATAAAAATTGTTGTAACAGCACAAAATGGAATTACAAGTCAAACATATACCTTAACAGTATATCGAGCTTCGTCATCATCCGTAGCATCACTAAATAATCTTACAGTTAGTGTTGGCAGTTTAACACCAGTTTTTGCACCCGGTATCTTAGCCTATACTAATTTTGTACCCAATAACTCAACCAGCATTACTTTAACCCCAACCACTACCGTGGCAAACGCCATTATAACTGTAAATGGCAATGTGGTAGCCTCGGGTAAAACAAGTACAGCCATACCACTTTCAATTGGGGTAAATATAATTAATGTGGTAGTAACCTCTGGCGATGGGAACACAAAACAAATATACACCGTAACAGTTAATAGAAACGTACCATCTACAGAAGCCTTATTGAAAGATTTAATTATTAATGGTGCAACTTTAACTACCCCATTTAATACAGGAAACAATAACTATACCGCTATTTTGTTAAATAATGATAACACAATTCCAAGTATTGAAGTTACTCCAACAGCAACAGATAACAATGCAACGGTTACAGTAAATGGTCAAATATCAACAAGTACACAGAGTACAGTTGTTATAAATGCTGGTCAAAATATAATCCCGATTGTGGTAACTGCTGCCGATGGACTTCATACCAATACCTACAATATTTTAATAAATAAGTTGCCTACTTTGGTGGGTTTAACGGTATTAAATAATTTGGTAAATGGTAATAATAATGTGTTTTTGAATCCAAATTTTGTGGCCAATGCAACCAGCTACACAGCAACAGTGAGTAGTTTAGCTACAGCTATTACCATAACACCATCCTTTATTGGTACAGTTAATCAGGCATTGGTAAATAATAAAAGTTTAAGCTCGGGTGAGCAATCTGATCCAATTACAATAAATCCGGGAACTAACCTGATACCTATACAATTAACCACGGTTGATGGTAAGCAAACTAATACCTATAAATTAACAATTTCAAGATCAGCTTCAAATGTAGCTACCTTAAATAATCTTGTAGTTAGTAATGGAACTTTATCACCAGCTTTTAACCCAAGCACTTCCAATTATACTGTTGAAGTTGGTTATAGTGTAAATAATTTAACCATAACCCCAACCCAAACCGGACCAAACGCTACGATCACTATCAACAATACAACTATACAATCAGGCAGTGCTACAAATAGTATATTATTAAACGTTGGAGCCAATGCCATTACAACAATTGTAACTGCCGAGGATGGTAAAACAGTGAAAACATATACCTTGCTTGTAAACAGGCAAAAAGGATCACAAACAGTAACATTTGCTCCGCCAGTTTTTGTTAGAGGGCAAGCATTTGATCTTAGTACAATAAGTTCGAACTCAAATTTGCCTCTTAAGTTTACTACTTTAGACTCTTCAATAGCCCAAGTAATATCGGGTAAACTTATTCCAAAAGAAATAGGTAAAACCACCCTTGTTATTACGCAAGAGGGAAATGAAAGTTACAACTCATATTCTTTTTCGGTTGATATTACAGTTCAGGATGGAGCTAATAATGAAATAATAGTCCATCAATTTGTTTCACCTAACGGTGATAATATAAATGATTATTTATTGATTGAAGGAATACAAGAATTTACCAATAATTCGGTAAAAATAATTAACAGAAATGGAATACCTGTATATAGTGTAATTGGATATGATAATGAAAAGGTAAAGTTTGATGGACATAGCAATAGCAACGGATCAGAATATTTACCTGCAGGAACCTATTTTTATGTTATTGATTATACAAATAATGCCGGATTGCATAGGCAAAAAACAGGTTTCTTTTTACTAAAATATTAAGGTTGATTAAATTTCATCATTAAAAAATCAACAACGTGATTATGTTTAAAATAGGCAAGAAGACTAATTTTTTTTCATTATTCAAAAAGCAAGCAATCGCACTTTTTGCTATATTTTTCTGTTTTTTCTTGTTGCCAAATAAACTTTTTGCACAGCAATCATTTTCATATACCCAATACATGATAAACCCTTTACCATTTAATTCTGCGTTTTCATTAATTGATAATGATTCACGAGCCGATTTAATGGTCAGGAAGCAATGGGCGGGTGTTAGCGGTGCACCTACTACCCAATTTGTTGATGGCTATTTACCCATTGAAAAATCAAATGGTGCTGCCGGCCTCATTTTTGAAAATGACCAAATTGGTGTAGAAAGCTTAACACAATTAAACGGATTTTATGGCCAAACGGTGCAACTTGGCAAACAGCATTTTTTAGCGATGTCTTTAAATCTTGGACTTAGAAATTATGCTGCTAATTATTCGTCATTATATTCAACCGCCGACCCTTTATTAACGCAGGACCTTAAACAAACAAAACCAAATATAGGTTTTGGTTTGTTATACTTTTCGGAAGATTTTTATATTGGTGTTTCGGCACCTCAATTTACCCTAAAGTTTTCAGGCAATTCCTCCTTACCGAATAATAACTTTAGGAATGACTATTTTTTAAGTGCTGGTATTACTGACAATTTATTAAACGGATTAAAATTGAAATTTGCAACCTTGGTAACCTATACCAGTGGCGTTGGCTCAACTATTGATGTTTCCTCAATGTTTTATTATAGGGAATTATTTGGGTTTGGGGCAAACTACGCTTCAAACAATGAAGCGGCATTCATAGTTTCCACAAAATTCAAATCATTTAGTTTTGGATATAGTTATCAATTTGGATTAAATGCCGAAAATAATATCGGAGGCCCTACCAATGCTACGCAGGAATTAACGATAAGTTATGGCCTAGGGCATAAAAGATTTTATGTTAAAAAGAGTAACAAGGTATTTTAATAGGTATTATTTTAAAATGGAAAAGTTAAAACCTTTAAAAAGTTAATCCAAGCCCGGTTACAAATTCTTTATTTATTGTTACTGGTAATCTGCCCTGTGGTTTTAATTTACCGGTAATAACCTTAAAAGCAGATTGTTGTAATTCATCTGATAATTGATATCCTAGTAATAAGGCCCCACATTTCTCTATTCCGGGTAAATTAGCTATTGTATAGGCATTGGCAAAAACACTTATAACGGTATTTTTATGGTCGGCAATTTTGGTTATAAAAGATTTTACTTCATCTGTATAATCTAATTTACTAGCAGGCCTTGCCCTTGTGTCATTAATGCTAACAAATACCTGATCATATGACTTTATTGCCTCAATTAAACTATCAAGTTGGCTGCTTGATGTGTTTTTAGGTACATTAAACATACTGCTATTGGTATAAAAACTTGCAAGTTTTTGTTGAAATACAGTGTTATTTGAAACACCGATGCTAACCAAAGCTGTTTTTAGTTGAGGGTTTAATTTTATAGAAGTTTCATCACCTTTTAATAAGGTTATGGCGGCATCACTTAATTCCTGAACCAGCGCTCTAGACTCTTTCTTGTTTAGATCTGCTATTAAATCTGCATTTTCTACTTCATAGCGTTTGCTTAAACCTGCCCAATATTTTGCAGCTAAAACGGATTTTACCCTTGATTCAAATTCAGCTTTTGAAATTTCATCTTTCCTGATCACTTTTCGGATCAATTTTACTGCTCTTTTAGAGTTTTCCGACAATTCAATAATGTTATTTCCTGCCAAAAAAGCTCTCACGTCAGCCTCGCCATCAGGGAAATATTTTTGAACAGCCTTCATTTCCATGGCATCAGAAACAATTAAGCCTTTAAATTGCAATGAATCTCGTAAAACACCCGTAACTATGGGTCTTGATAGGGTTGAAGGTTGGTTTTTAGTGCTATCCAATACCGGGATATCCATGTGTGCAATCATAACGCCACTAATACCTGCTTTTATGGCTTCTTTAAATGGGTATTCTTCCAATGTATCAAGCCTGCGCAATGAAAAGGGTAGTAGTGGTAAGTCTAAGTGCGAGTCGACATTGGTATCGCCATGCCCCGGAAAATGTTTGGCTGTAGTAAGTAAACCCTCGTCTTGCATACCTTTTAAATAGGCGATGCCTTTTTGGGCTACATTGTATTTATTATCGCCAAATGAACGGTAATTAATTACCGGATTATTAGGGTTGTTATTTACATCCATATCGGGTGCAAAATTCATTTGCATACCCAATCGTTTAAAATCCCAAGCAATTTTTTGTCCCATTTTATAAATGAGTGTATTATCCTGAATTGCTCCAAGAGTCATTTGAAAAGGGTATGATATCGTTGAATCTAACCGCATACCTAATCCCCATTCACCATCCATAGCAATTACAAGAGGTACTTTTACTAGTTTTTGGTACCTATTTATCAGTCTGGCCTGCCTTGTTGGTCCCCCTTGAAAAAACACTACCCCTCCAACCTGTTCTTTCTTGATAACCATGGCAATTGAATCTTGAAATAACTCGTTTTTATTGGTATTGGCTCTAATAAAAAACAATTGCGCTATTCTATTTTTCCGATTCAATTTTTTATAAACAGAATCAACCCAATGGTTTTTATGACTTAAGGAATTTATAAAGTCTTCTTTTTGTGATTTAGCTTTAAAGGTATATAGATTCAAAAAAATGAATAAGAGAAATAAAAATAGTTTTTTGTATACCGGCATGTCTTGGTTTAAAATATTACCTAGTTAAGTTACAATTTTTAATTAACAAGTTTAAAATATTTAACAAACTAAAATAAACCTTTTTTAATTCTAGCTATCTAACAAATACATTAAAAATAAAAAATTGTATGAAAAGAATCATTTTTTTGGGGATAATAACCTTTTTGGTAACAACTCTTAATGCACAAGATATTATCATAATACCTCGTAGGGTAGTTAGGCGTAGTATGGTTACTCGGCCTCAAAATAATGACTTTTATAGAGCCAAATTAGGTATCACAGCAGGGTTTAATATTTCGAATACAGTGGATGCCTACAATACTAGTTTTACTACGGAGGCAATTGGAGGGTATCATGTAGGATTAACGCTTGATTTGCCGATAATTTATCCCCTTTCTTTTGCTCCCGAAGTATTATACTCACAAAAAGGATATTTGGCAAAAACAAACGATGGTGGTGATTTTACGCAACGAAGTAATTATATTGATGTACCCTTATTGGCGAAAATTAGGATGTCGCCAAGTTTTAGTTTTTTGATAGGTCCACAAATAAGTTTCCCGCTTTCAGCAACTAATACCTATGATAACGGATTTGACCCGATAAGTCAAAGTAATTACAACCAATTTGATCAAAAAAACATTTTAGACGGAGTAGTAGGTGTAACATTTGATTTGGGTAGAAACTTTGAACTACGAGCACGCTACACACTTGATTTAGAACCGAACAACCTGAACAATGATTTATATGGCGATTATAGGACTCAGGTTTGGCAATTTGGGCTAGGTGTTAAATTCTAGTAAAATTTTTATTAGTTTTTTGCAGATATTATTATTTTCATTTTTATTTCATAGTTTACTTTTAATTTTATGGTATTAATAAATACCCTATAATAAAAACCGAAAAACCAAATCAAAGAACTATGAAATTAACTGCTTTAACTTTAATAATAATTTCAATAAATGCCTTTACCGCATTGGCGCAAATAGATACGGTATACACCAATACTGAAAAGATAGCCTGCAATGTTAAAGAAATAACTCCTGATGCTATCAGATTTATTTATCCGGGTGAGGACGTTTTAAACAGCATTTATAAGAATATGGTTCAAAAAGTTCTATTTAAAAATGGTAGGATACAAACATTTGCCGAAGCAACCTCCTTTAAAACAATTAATAATGTAATGGATTACAATAAAGTAACCATAACATCAATAGCTGATGAGCTTAAAGGGCTTTATAAGTTGGGCGAGGTAAGTTCAAAGGCGATAGGAACTACCGTTTTTTCGAGCCAGGAAAATGTAAAGGAGCGAGCGTACCGAAAACTTAAAATTCAGGCGGCTATGTTAGGTGCCAATACAGTATTAATTACATTTCAACGAACCGAAGGGAATAAATATAATGAGGATAATAGCCAAACTGCAGAGACAAATTTAACCGGTATAGCTTATTCAAACAATTTACCTGATCTTGAAAAATTTAAAAAGTTATTGGCAAATAGAACAGATTTTTTGGTGGTAAATGAATTCAAATTGTGGGCGAGTGACGGTGATGTTTCACAAAATGACGAACCAAGGGCTTTTAAAATAAACAACATCATTAACGAAAATGGAATTATTTTTATTGATGGAAATTTGGCCGGAGAAAAACGAATAACCAAATTTCAGTTGGCCAACTTTAACAATGATAATTTTAGTGTACAATATAAAAAGGGCGAATCAGATCATAACTTAGTAATTAGTTTTTAGTACACCAATTAATGCTGTTATTGGGCACCTGTTTATTGAAAAAACAATGCTGCTTTTTCGGGAAAGGAATATAACAATTTCAAATATAGCTTCATACAAACACCTGCTTAGTAAATAGGCGGGTGTTTTTTTATAAGGCTTATTATGGCTTATTTTTATTTTTAATTTCGCCTATCTCATCATTTATAGTGACTTAGCTCATTTTTAGGTAATTGGTTTTGTTGCATTTTTATACTGAACCAATTTTATTTTTAAAGCCATGAAAACAATTGCTGTACTTACTGATTTTTCTGAAAGATCATTACATGCTGCCCATTATGCGCTGCTAATTGCCCAAAAAATAAGGGCAAATGTTTTATTATACAATTCATTTGAAGTGCCTGATTTTGCCATGGCAGGACACCATTCTATTAACTCAGATTATGGTAAAATAAAGAATCATAGCAAAACTAAATTGAGAGATTTATGCCATGAACTTAGAATGTATATTAAAGAAAGCCAGGGATCTCAAAGTTTTCTTCCAATAATTGATTTTCAGTGTGAGGAAGGAGTTGTAGCCAATGCCGTTGCAGAACTAGAAGAGAACAAAGATATCATTTTAATGGTTATTGGAACCCACGGCACAAACAATGAGCAAGCCTTTTTAATGGGTAATAATTGCCTCCAAATAATTGATGCTGCCAATACACCATTGCTCATTGTACCTGAAAATACACAGTTAAAAAACATTGAAAAGATTGTTTTGGCAACTGATACCCCTATGGCCGATATTGATTATATTAAATGGACCTCCAACTTAGCTAAACCATTTTTTGCAGAGGTATCTGTAATAAATATTTTAGATGCCACTGCACCAATGGTAAACAACAATGCCGAAGAAGACATATTTAAAAAGACCATTAACGAAGATGTTGCAAATTTAAATATTGATTATAAAGTTATTACTGGCTTTAACACCAAGCAGGGATTTGATTGGTTAATGAATAATGTAAATTTTGATATCATGGCCATGATACACCGTAAAAGCAATCAATATGATTACTTCTTAAAGGCAAGCGTTACAAAAAATATGGCTAACATAACTGATGTGCCTTTATTGGTATTTCCATATCCTATTGAAAAACTATTGGTTATTTAGCATTTTAATTAATACTTTGCCGGGCTACCTGGCTTTGGTATGGATGCTGCTATAAATTTGCGAAGGTTTTCGGTAGCCAATGCAAGGTCATCTTTACGTAAGTACATCATGTGGCCACTTTTATAGCCTTCCCAATTTAACCTGTCTTTCAATCTGCCGCTAGGGTCTAGTTGCCATAAACTATATTTAGCGTTAAAATAATCGCAAGCACCATCATAATAACCCGATTGTATTAACAAATGTAAATAAGGGTTTTGCGCAATGGCTTGCCTTAAATTTTCGCCGGTATGGTTGTTTTTATCGTCCCATGGCCATACGTTACCAAACATATTATACTTTAGGTCGGTTTTATAATTGAGGTCGTTTCGTAAGTAAATATTAATTGCAGGAGTAAATGCATGCAGCCATGAAGTAAGTTCAGCATTATAATCCGGGCTCTCGCCACCGGCTTGGCGGTCAATCCCTTTGTACCTCGAATCCAGTCGGCCAATGGTAAAACCTTTATCGCGAAGCAATTCTTTCCAAAACAAATCGTACGAAACATCCAAGTTGTTTTGTAAAATTACTTTCTCCGAAACACCACAGTATTTTGCCATTTTATTGGCTATTTGGTGTTTTAATTCATCACTAATAAAACCACCTTTTGAAAAAGCGGGAATAAGTTGATTAATGGTAAATTCTTCCACTTCGGGCAAAAAATCAACCAAATCTTTCTGCTGATAATCTGGCTCCAGCATGCCATGATACCATGCTGTAGCTGCAAAATAGGGTAATTTCAAGGCAGCCTGCACTGGTCCGCTTCGTTCAATACCCAAATCTGTTGGCGACACCAAAATTACGCCATTCAAGTACATCCATTGCCTGTTTTGCAGCTCAAGTGCTAAACCTGATGCTCTTGTTGTACCATAACTTTCGCCAATTAAAAATTTTGGCGATGCCCAACGGTTTTTACGGGTTACAAAAGTATTGATCCACTCGGCCAAATATTTTATATCTTCATTTACCCCAAAAAAGGTGGAGCCTGGTGTTTCCTTATTTACAATGCGCGAATAACCAGTATTTACCGGATCAATATATACGATGTCGGCAACGTCCAATATTGAGTTTTTATTTTCGGTAATACCATATGGTTGTACCGGGTAGCCTTCATTATCAATATTTAATAGTCGTGGACCAGTATAGCCCAATTCCATCCAAACTGATGGAGTACCGGGGCCACCATTAAATGAAATTACAAGTGGGCGTGAAGATTTATCCAAAATATCATCACGTTCATAAAAAGTATAAAAAACTCCGGCTATAGGTTTGCCTTCTTCATCCCATATTGGCATGGTTCCGGCTGTAGCGGTATAAGGTATTAATTTCCCCTTAATAGTAACCTGATGTTTGGTAACCACTGCCGAATCGACCGAAAGAACCCTGCTCTTGGTTATTGGTTGATTATTTTTTATAGAGTTTGAAGCTTGTTGACCGTAAGCGTTTATTTGGGTAATAAAAATAGAAAGAGAAATCAGAATATAAGATAGATGCTTGCAATAATTTATCATGGCTAAAATTTTATCAATAAAGTTAAAGCTAAAAAATTTTGTTGATTACTGAGATTAAAGATTGATAAAAACAATAAATCATATTTTTTAAAACTTAATATTCCTAAAAAGTATAAAAAAATCCTTCTCATCATGGGATTAAAATTTTGTTAAATTCTTGTTGTTTTTTCTGACATAAAAAACCAAATAGGTTGGATAAAATGAAGTGCAGATTATCATTCTATTAATTATAAAACCAAGCCTATTAAATCCAGAATTCCTCCAATATTGAGTAAGTTTTTTGATACAGAATTTGTTTTATGCTGCTCAAAAATTTACTCGTAATCCTTTTTTTATCCTTCAATATTTATTGTTTTGCACAAACCGGAACTTTAAAAGGTACCATTACCGATGAAAGAACCGGTGAAAAACTTGTAGGTGCAAGTGTAAGTTTAGGGGGTACAACAATTGGTGCATCAACAGATGTATCAGGAAACTTTACCATTAACAACATAAAGCCGGGTAATTATATTATTAAGGCAAATTATATCGGCTACAATGTAATTTCAAAAGAAATAACAATTAATGCTGCCCAAGTTACCACCGTAAACTTTAAACTGGTTATAAATTCAGACGCGCTACAGCAAGTTAACATTGTTGGACGATTGCCAAATGAAACAGAAGCTGCAGCTATGGCCAATGAGCGATACTCGGATAATTTGAAAAATGTTGTTAGTGCGCAAGCTATTGCTAAATCACCCGATATTAACGCTGCAAATGTTCTCTCAAGAGTTTCTGGTATTACCATTCAGAGGAATGCAGGCGGCGATGATGCTTACGCGATTATTAGAGGACTAGAGCCAAGGTATAATAATACCCTAATTAATGGCGTACAAATTGCAAGCCCGGATAGTAAGACAAGGTTAGTTTCCTTAAGTATTGTACCATCTGAATTATTGTCGAGGGTAGAAGTTGATAAAACATTAACTCCCGAAATGGATGCGGATGCGATTGGTGGTACTGTAAATCTTGTTTTTAAGGATGCTCCTGAAAAAAGAGAAATCAATGTTTCAGGAACTATAGGATATGAACAATTATTCCTCGACAGGAAATTTATTGATTTTTCCAAAGCTAATATTAGTACTTATAGTCCATTTGAAATTAACGGACAAGGTTATTTAGCGCTACCTAATGATTTTACTCGTTCAAATCTTGATTTTAGTAAAATTAATCCCCCGCCGACAGAAACTTTCAGTTTTAATTATGGAGAACGTTTTTTTGAGAAAAAATTGGGATTAGAAATAGGTAACGTTTACAATAATTTATATTTCGGATCTAACACAGAAGGAAATTCTGGAAGTTGGAATCCAAATTCTCCAGACCATCGTCCAAAAATTGATGATATTATTACACGTAACATATCTAGCAGGCAAATATTAAATAATTTTATCCTTCATTTAGATTACAAATTTAACGATAAGAATAAAATATCATTAGATAATGTGTTTTTATACTCCAGATTGGAGGAAGCAAACTTTGCTGGCGACACTTCAATAACAGGAGGTAATGGTGGAAGAACAGTGCCAGGTACAGGTCCAGTTAGCTTCAACAGACAATCTACTACAGATAATCAATACGTAGAAAATCTAAAATTGGCTGGTAAACATGTTTTAAATAATTCTTTTGTTTTTGATTGGTTTGGTGCATTCTCTAATGCTTTTCGCAGAGTACCAGATCAAGCAAATATCAGTTCAAACATTGCAATCAGTTATAATCCGTCAACACAAGTTTTCACCAAAACTCCTGAATATTTCGATAATATAACACGTAATTGGGGACATAATGAAGACAAGGATTATGACATATCAGGAAATCTCGCATACAAAACATCCATTAAAAATTCACCTTTAGAAATTAAAATTGGGGGGCTTTACCGAAATAAAAGTAGATATAATTATGAAGACGAGTACGTTTTGCGTCCCCTTGCAAATTCTGATGGTTCTAAACCGGTATTTAGCAATATTTACACGTCACAATGGACTGTTTACAACCCGCTGGGAGCAAACGCTTATAACGTAAATAATTATGATGGATTTGAGTATATTACCTCTTTCTACGGTCAATTTAAATTTAACCTTCCTAGACTAGAAATTTTTGGGGGAGTCAGAGCCGAAATAACTTCTGAGGGATTTAATATCAGGCAAGATATAACGAATGCTCAAGGCGTAACTGATAATTATACAGATATTTTACCAAGCCTTAATTTCAAATACAAATTAACAGAAAAAGCTAACTTACGTCTTGTTTATTTTTCGTCTTTGTCAAGGCCAGCTTTTTTTGAACTTGTGCCAACAACTCCACAAAGTTCTGGTGGATCCGCAGAGAAAGGTAATCCAAATTTGAAGCACTCTACAGCAAATAATTTTGATATTAGGTACGAACTTTTTCCAAAAGGTGATGAACAGTTTTTTATCGGGGCGTATTATAAAGACTTAATTAATCCAATAGAATTAACTTATGTTTCAAGTGGTACTACCACATTAACACAACCGCAAAATGCACCACATGCCACAGTTGCTGGTTTTGAATTGGCATTCACGAAATTCATGGGAAATTTTGGCCTAAGTGGCAATTATGCTTATAATTACTCTGATGTTAATGATGCGCACAAGATAGATCGGCTTAATCCTTTTAGTTCTAATAACCAACCAAATTTTGTTACTGAACATCGTATGCTTTTGGGTGCATCAGTTCATGATTTAAATACTTCATTACTATACCGTAACATAAAAAGGAAATTCAATGCGCAGTTAGCCTTTCAATTTCTGGGTAAAACTTTAATTGGGACTTACGCATACAGTGGTGATAATTATATTCAGCAACCCTTAACCAACCTAGCTTTTTCTGCGGATAAGTCAATTGGAAAACACCTAACTATATTTACTAAACTCAATAATCTTTTGAATACGCACACTAAGGTAGTACTATATAACTTCGAAAACGGGAACGAAGTTACAAAAGCTACTTATTTGGTCGGGATGCGCTATAATTACTAAAAAACGAATATTAAAATTCACAAAATGAAAACGCTAAAAATTAATTTATTCATTGTTGCAATAGCTTTATTAGCAACAATTACAAGCTGTCAGAAGGAAAAACCAAAAGTAATTATTCCGGTACTTCCTCCTTCAAACCCAATTACTGCAGGTAATATCAGTGGTTTTATTAAAGGCACGATGCTAACAGGTTCAACTTACACAGTAACTGCTGATGTGCATGTTAAAAAGGGAGATACGTTATTAGTACAGCCAGGTGCTATTATTGTTGTAAAAAACAATTCTCAATTTTTAATTGAAGGTGTATTTCAATCATTAGGTACTCAAGCAAGCCCTGTAACTTTTGATTCTGACACCCATCAGCCAGGTACATGGGGAGGATTTGCATGCGACAGTTCACAGGCGGTAACTATGAAATGGACTAAAGTATTGAATACTGGAGGCCCAGATAATACAGGCGGTACTCGCAGAACCTTAGTTGTTGCTGCTCCAGTTAAAGTGGATATAGAAGATAGCTGGTTTTTAAACGGTCAGGACGATTGTTTAGGCTTATTTAAAGGTGCCCAAATTACAATTTTAAGAAACACATTACAATCAAACGGAAGTACTGATGGCGAAGGAATAAATATTAAAAGCGGAGCTACTGGTGTTGTAGCTTATAATGTTGTGTTTAGTCAAGCTGGCACTGGGATTAAATTAGAAACTGCTAAAGTGATTACTACTGCTGAAACAAATGTGGATGTTTTTAACAATACTTTAGTTTCAAATGGTTGGAGAAGAGGCGCAGCGGAACCAGGCCGTGGTGTTTCTGCCGGTGTTAGTGCTAAGGGTAACATTTACAATAATATTATTGTAAATTGCTATCATGGTATTGAAATATTTTTGGATGCTGATGTTGCCAATGTAAAATATGGTAATAACTTATTCTATGCAACTGCCAATACATTTGTTGATAATACACCATTAGCCGCTACTCCGCCAACTCCAGCAGTTACTGTTGATATCAGAGCTGGTTTTTATCCAGCAGGTGCTGCAGGTGTTGCCCAAGCAAGTGATGTTATTTCTACTAGCACTGCTACTGGTAACCCATTGTTTAAAACTTTTGATAACTCATTTTTAAACCCCAATGGCGCTGCGAACAATAATGATTTTCACTTACAATCTGGTTCGGCTGCAATTGGTAAAGGAAGTACTTCATTTACTATTAGAAACCCATCCTTGCTTGGTGGTGTAACCCCAGACACTGACATGGGTGCATACCCAACGGATGGTAACGGTAACAAACACTAATAATTAATAATAATTAATAATAAAAGGCCGGGACTATCATCCCGGCTTTTTTGGTTTAAAATTTAACCTTCAATAATTTTAAATTTACATTACTATCTTATCTTAGCATATTATAATTCTTGCTATGTATCTCAAATTCAACTTTTCAAAATTAAGTGGTTTAATTGCTTTATTGGTTTTTATGCTTGGTTGCAAGCTTTCTAACCGGCCTAATAATGCCGAAGGCAACGAACAAGTTGATATGCACACCAGTTATGATGATAGTACGCTTACTAACAGCATTTTACCTGTATTAATGCCCTACAACAGGGTAATTGACCCTGTAGGTAAGGTAATTACCTTTGGTAACCCGGATGAAGAAAACCATAGCATGGATGTTAAATTGGTGCCTAATAGTACCTTATTGGTGGTGGAAGACCGCTACGGAATAGCCTTGATTGATACTGTACAAAAAAGCCTTATCACTAGATGGGCCTACCGGGATGATAAAAGCTATAAGGGGCTGATGAGTACCTATTCGGGCATTAAGGTATTTAAGCAGGGTAATAAAACCCAATTTTTATGGAGTGCTGCTGGTAGTAAAGGAAAAATTGCTACCTCATTGGTTTTTCAAGCCGAATGGGATGGAGCGAATTTGAGTATAAAAAATACCTTTAGCTTTGAGCCTAAGAGCCCATCGCCGTTGGCTTTGCCCAATGATTTGGCCATAAATCAAGAAAATGGCACCAATTTTTTATATGTGGTGTTAAATGGGAATGATGAGCTGGTAAAAATAAATCTGGATAACGGTGAAACTATTTGGACCAAACCTACAGGCGTAGCCCCGTATGGAATTACAATTGCTCAAAATAAAATTTTTGTAAGCAATTGGGCCGGCACGCAACCTATTGATACTGTTAACAAAGAAACTGCAGGTATTCCATATGGTAAAACCTATATCGACCCTAAAACAGGCGCAACCAGTAACGGTACAGTTTCT
>CAIWXG010000255.1 GCA_903916555.1 uncultured Bacteroidota bacterium | reverse complement strand
TGGGATTATATAAATTGCCTACTGTTGTTAACCCCACTGAAGACCCTAAATCTAAATTACGACCCGTCTTTACCAAAACCTCACCAGGTCCTGCTATTTCCATTTTATAATTATTATTTTTTTGTGTTGCTATACCATTTATATCCAAATCAACTAAATAAACAATATCATTTGTTGCAGAAATAATTGAAGCATCAGACTTATTTATTTGTTGAATTTCTATCGGCGTATTTATTATGTCTTTACCGGAATCAATAATCGTTTGTTTCGCTAAATTAAGCTGTATGGCTTCAATATTACCAGTCTTGGTAACAATTCTTGCAGGAACAACATCGTTAATATGATTGGGTATTGCTGCATGAATTAATTTTGAATCTGCACCACCAGAATTTATAGAAGCTGTATTAAAGGTATTGCCAGCATTTGCTTCTGCAGGATCTGAATTATCTGAAATCGGCTTATTCATAGACGGCAATAATAATCTATCAGCATCTGACATGGTTAAACTATATAAACCATCCGTTGAAGTAATATTATTTTTAGCAAAAATATTTACAGTAGAAGTAGGTGACGGAAATAAAATGATATTGGCATCTAAATTAATACTGCCATTGTATGCCGTTGCATTAAGTGTTGGCGTATAAACATGCGGCAGATATTTTTCTAGACTTTGTGAACTTTGATCGATCCCCACTAAATTTGCAATAACACTCGTATCAGAATTTAAATCAATATTTCCAGCTAATGAGGTTACTGATAAAGCACTATTATTAGTATAAGTAAAAAATTGTGTTGCATTATGATTAACTACCATGGCATCTGATATGCCCGAAATATTTATGCTCTGATTAGCATTAAGATTAAATGATGCATCGCCATTGACAGGATCATTTTGATTACCGCTCACAATTAATTGCGGGCCAGCAGTGAACGCATCCGCATTATTTGTTAAATCACCCCCTTTAATCATCTTACCCGCAGTAAGATTACCCGAACCTTGTCCAACAAAAAAAGCACCTCCGGCAATATTATTACCAGCAGTCACATTCATCGTCCCTCCACCCTGAATATCAAGAGTGCTATTCGCAATACTTGTTCCTGTTTGTTTACCTGTCGTTGGCATCATAACAGATAAATCATTTATATTACCTGCTGCACTTACACTAACATTTCCGCCACCAAATGAGCCAATATTTTGTTGAAATTTATCAGCATTTATTGCCCATGCGGTCAACCAATAACTAAATGGATCTGTATTATTACCTTGCCTAACTAGCCAAGATGTTATCATTTGATTACTGACAGCACCTTTAATATCTTCACCTGCTTTAATAACAACTTCACCACCTGACACTGGATATTCTCCAGTTAAATAATTTGGACTTAAACCATCTGTAGTTGTTGGTAAAGTAATTCCATCCATAGTACCGTAGGGGTGTGTTACTGTTTGATGTCCTGCACTATAAACAGTTGATGTTTGATCAGTAAAAACCAGATTTCCCGCAGTGGCCATTTTAATATCACCCGTTCCTGTATGGACACTCACATTAGAATTTATAGTTAAATCATTCGCAGTTGGATTAGCTAATATTTGAGCACTTGTTAATGCAACGGTACTTAATTTATCTGCACTCGTTTGGTCAGCACCTGATACTAATTGAAAAGACCACGATTGACCATTCTGTAATTTATTACCATTAAAACCATCCGTTATGGAGGCGGCTACCGTTAATTTACCCGTTGTTGTAATGATAAGGCTTCCTGGAACGTCATGACTTACCCCATATCTGAGAGTAGAAAAATCCATTGCATGATCAATACTCAAATCACCAACATGATCTATCTCTACACCCGGTTGTAAAACAATACCGCTATATAGATTAGCCACATTATTAATGACAGATGATGTCATGTAAGTAGATGTGTCTTGATTTATTTGATTAAAATCAACTGAAGAATATTTTTTATAGCCTTGAGCCACAAAAGAACTATATCCAGTAATTGATCCTTGAATTGACTTAATATTTATACTATCAGTAGTTCGCTCAGCACTCAAAACTACTTTTCCACCATTTGAACTACTACCGTGCACATCAATTAATGAGCCTTTTTGTAGGTCGATTCCACTTTGATTAGGTACTAGTGAATCAACTGAAGACAATAAGACAGCACCACCTTTGTTCGTTCCTGTTGCAGTTAAAGCAGCACCATTTTCTAAGGTTATATTTTTTGCGGCATACACACTAATTGAACCACCATTTGTGCTGCTATTCGCATTAATTTTACCAAAAACATCTACTAAGCCTTTATCTGCAACTAACGTTACATTATTT
>CAIWXG010000254.1 GCA_903916555.1 uncultured Bacteroidota bacterium | reverse complement strand
GAGGCTTTGTCGTTAATATTATATTCAGTTGAGGTATTAATAATCCATACCGCCCATACCACCTGGCATTCCACCACCCATTGGGGCAGAAGATTTAGGTTCTGGTTTGTCTGCTATTACACATTCTGTAGTTAATAACATACTGGCAATAGAAGCAGCATTTTCTAATGCTATTCTACTTACTTTAGTTGGGTCTATAACACCGGCAGCTAATAGGTTTTCAAATATTTCTGTGCGTGCATTAAAGCCATAATCACCTTTGCCTTCGCGTACTTTTTGTACTATAACAGAACCTTCTAAACCTGCATTAGCAACTATTTGGCGTAATGGTTCTTCTAATGCTCTACGAATAATTTGTACACCTGTTTTTTCGTCAGCATTGTCTGTAACCACATCCATTAAAGAATCTATAGCACGTATGTAAGCAATACCGCCACCTGGCACAATACCTTCTTCTACAGCAGCACGTGTAGCATGTAAAGCATCGTCAACACGGTCTTTCTTTTCTTTCATTTCTACCTCGCTGGCAGCACCTACATAAAGTACAGCAACACCACCGCTTAATTTAGCCAAACGCTCTTGTAATTTCTCACGGTCGTAATCGCTGGTAGTTGATTCAATTTGTGCTTTAATTTGATTAACACGAGCTACGATGTCTTCTTTTTTACCTTTACCGCCTACTATTGTAGTGTTGTCTTTGTCTATAGTAATGCTTTCAGCAACGCCTAAGTAAGGTATAGAAGCATTTTCTAATTTATAACCTTGGTCTTCGCTTATTACAGTACCGCCGGTTAACACAGCTAAATCTTGTAACATTTCTTTGCGACGGTCGCCAAAGCCTGGAGCTTTAACAGCAGCAATTTTTAAAGAACCACGTAATTTATTTACACAAAGAGTAGCCAATGCTTCACCGTCAACATCTTCTGCAATAATTAATAAAGGACGGCCGCTTTGTACCACACTTTCTAAAATAGGGAGAATATCTTTTAATGTACTTATTTTCTTTTCATAAATAAGAATATAAGGATTAGCTAATTCAACCTGCATTTTTTCGGTATTCGTTACAAAGTAAGCACTTAAATAACCACGGTCGAACTGCATACCTTCTACTATATCAACAGTAGTATCTGTACTTTTAGCTTCTTCAACAGTAATAACGCCTTCGTTACCAACTTTAGCCATTGCTTTAGCTATTAAAGAACCAATAGCAATGTCGTTATTTGCTGAAATAGATGCTACTTGCTCAATCATTTTATTGTCGTTACCAACTTTTTGAGATTGAGATTTTAAATTAGCAACAACGGCAGCAACCGCTTTGTCTATACCGCGTTTCAAATCCATAGGATTCGCACCTGCAGCAACATTTTTTAAACCTACACCAATAATAGATTGTGCTAAAACAGTAGCTGTAGTAGTACCGTCGCCTGCTTGGTCGGCAGTTTTAGATGCTACTTCTTTAACCATCTGAGCACCAATATTTTCAATGCCGTCTTCAAGTTCTATTTCTTTAGCAACAGTAACACCATCTTTAGTAACAGAAGGAGCACCGAATTTTTTTTCTATTACTACATTACGACCTTTAGGTCCAAGAGTTACTTTTACTGCATCTGCAAGAATATCCACGCCGCGTTTCATGCGGTTGCGTGCTTCTACATCAAAAAAAAGTTGTTTTGCCATTTTTGTTTAATTTTTTACTTCTATCTACAAATGAAAATTAGAAGTGGTTATTGTTTAATTTTTATTTTAAATTTTAAAAATACTATTGTGATATTAGTCTATATATTAAATAACAGCTAAAATATCACTTTCACGCATAATTAAATATTCAGTACCTTCAAAAGTAATTTCAGTACCGGCATATTTACCATATAAAACGGTATCGCCTGTTTTTACTGTCATTGGTTCGTCTTTTTTACCCGGACCGGCAGCAATAACAATACCTCTTTGCGGTTTTTCTTTTGCTGTATCAGGAATAATAATTCCACCGGCAGTTTTTTCTTCAGCTGGAGAAGATTTTACAATAACTCTGTCGTGTAATGGAGTAATGTTCACTTTTGTTGACATGTTAATAATTTTAAGTTTTACAATTTTAAATTTCTAAATCTAAATAGTCATATTTTGTGCCAAATGCCTTTTCGGAAAAAATGGCAGTAAAAAATGCATAATTACACGCAATATTATATTAAATATTTTGCTTTACAGACATTTTTGCAGATAAAAAAATGAAAACTTTTTTCCATTTTGGCAGAATGAAATCATCAATTCGTTTGCTTATTTATATAAAATATTTTATTTAGTGTATTAAAAAAAAGATTCAATATTACTTATAAAATTTTGTAACCTTGATTATAAATGGAGCGTCTTAGATACTAATGATGAAGGAACAAGATGATATAGAAATAATTAGGTCTATTCTGCAAGGGAATAAATCTGCTTACTCCATTCTTGTATCCCGATATAGTAATTATGTGTTCACAATTGTAATGCGATACATTAATAACAGAGAACTTGCAGAAGAATTGGCACAAGATGTTTTTGTAAAAGCGTATCGCTTTCTTGCCGATTTTAAAGGCAATTCAAAGTTCAGTACTTGGTTATATGCTATTGTAAATACAACATGTTTGTCTCATTTAAGAAAGAAAAAAGATGGCAGCATATTAATGGAAGAAGAGAAATTGGTATTTTATGCAGGAAACACAAATAGTGCATCTTACAATTTGGAACAAAAAACACAAAAAGAAATAATAAATACAGCAATGAATTTACTGCCGGAAGCAGATAGTCTTATTCTAAATTTATTTTATATAGCAGAACAGTCTATTGAAGAAATAGGTGTTATTGTAGGCTTAACGCCAACAAATGTAAAAGTAAAATTATTTAGAGCCAGACAAAAGTTAAAGGAAATAGTAGAAAATAAATACAGTAAAGAATTAGCCTATAACAATTAATAGGTAAAATTGTAAAAATTAACTAAATTTAAGCGTAAATGGAAGCCAGCGAATATATAGAAATTAAAATATGGGAATATATTGATAATATATGCACCGAAACAGAGCGGAAGCAAACAGAACTGCTTATGGCTACCAATAAAGAATGGAAACTAAAATATGATGAAATTAGTGCCTTTCATTTACATATATCATCTAATATAGAAATAGAACAACCCTCGCTGCGTTTTACCAAAAATGTAATGGAAACATTGGCCACTACTCAAATTGCCACAGCAACAAGTAAGTATATTAAATTAGGCATTATAAAAGGTATAGCTGCTTTTTTTATTGTTATTATCAGCAGCCTGTTCATTTATACCCTTGCAACTACAAATTGGCATACTATTAATAGTAATGTCTCAATTCAAAACATTGCTGAAAAAATCAATTTAAGTCAATTCAAAAAACCTGCCTTTTCTTCGGGTGGCATAATAAATATAGTTATCGGGTTTAATGTAGTTTTGGCATTAATTATCTTAGACAAAGTTTTGCGAAAAAATGTTAGAGCTGAGCATTAACAGTAGTATTCTTCATTAAAAACCAATCTTTCCAAACAGGTTTATAGCCTGTTTTTTTTATTTGATTTACTATTTCGTCCACACTCCTATCGTCATTTATTTCAAATTGTTCCAGCGATTCCTCCTCAATTGTATAACCACCTGGATTAGTACGGGAGCCTGCACTCATGCTTGTTGTGCCTAATTTTAGTATATTATTTCTAAAAACTTCACTTTCTCTTGTAGATATAGACAATTCTAACTCCTCATTAAAAATGCGCCAAGCACATATTAACTGTACTAATTCTTTATCACTTATTATTACTTTTGGTTCTATAAGCCCCTCAGCAGGCCTCAATCTTGGAAAAGAGATACTGTATTTTGTTTGCCAATATTTTTTTTCAAGATAATTTAAATGCAATGCAGTAAAAAAGTTATCTGTACGCCAGTCTTCAAGCCCTATTAATACACCAAGCCCTATTTTGTGTATTCCTGCTTTTCCTAATCTGTCCGGAGTATCTAATCTATAATTAAAATTTGATTTCTTTCCTTTTGGGTGATAATCTTTGTAATTATCTTTATGATACGTTTCTTGATATACCAAAACGGCATAAAGCCCTTCATTTATTAAAACCTCATATTCATTTTGCTCTAAAGGCTGTACTTCTATTGATATATTAGAAAACACATCTTTAAGTAATTTTATTGAATTCAGTAAATAGCCAACACCTACTGTTTGTGTAGCTTCGCCGGTAACCAATAAAGCATGTTCAAAACCTTGTTGTTTCAAAAATTGTGCTTCTTGCAGTATTTCAATGCCGCTTAGCGTTTTACGTTTTATCTTATTGTCGAAACTGAAACCGCAGTAATTGCAAATATTTTGACATTCATTAGATAGATACAATGGGGCATATAACTGAATGGTTTTACCAAATCTTTTTTGTGTTAATTGGTGACTTAATTGTGCCATTTGTTCTAAATAGGGAGCAGCAGCCGGCGATATTAAAGCTTTAAAATCTTCAATATCACGTTTCGTATTTGATAAGGCACGAAGTACATCTTTATCCGTTTTAGAATAAATGGAAGTATGCACTTCGTCCCAGTTGTATTTTTCAAATGTATCTTGAAACATATAAATTATATTTATTAGCTTAAAAAAGCAGTAAGCGGACTGCTATTTTCTGCATATTTTTTTACAGTACCTAATTTGGCAAGGTATGCCATTCTACCGGCAATAACAGCCATTTTAAAAGCAAGTGCCATATTTACAGGGTTGCCGGCTACAGCTATTGCAGTATTTACGAGCACAGCATCGGCACCTAATTCCATAGCGGCGGCGGCATGGCTTGGCGCACCAATGCCGGCATCTATAATTACAGGAATATTACTTTGTTCTATTATAATTTCTAAAAACTCCAGTGTTTTCAGTCCCATATTACTACCTATTGGGCTACCCAAAGGCATTACTGCAGCCACACCAACAGATTCAAGTCTTTTGCATAAAACAGGGTCGGCATGTATATAAGGTAAAACAATAAAGCCCTCTTTTACTAAAATCTCTGCGGCTTTAAGTGTTTCTATAGGGTCGGGCATCAGGTATTTAGGGTCGGGATGTATTTCTAATTTCACCCAATTAGTATGTAGTGCTTCACGGGCAAGACGGGCAGCAAAAACAGCTTCTTCGGCATTACGCACACCCGATGTATTGGGTAATAATCTTAAATGTTTATGGTTTAGATGCTGTAAAATGTCTTCTTCTTGTTCGTCAGGGTTTATTCGCTTTAATGCAACTGTTACTAACTCCGTACCTGATGCCAACAATGCTTCTTCCATT
>CAIWXG010000253.1 GCA_903916555.1 uncultured Bacteroidota bacterium | reverse complement strand
TGCCGTACCCGCTGTTACCCCCGTTACAATACCTGTAGTAGCACCAACGGTGGCTCCCCCGGTTGCACTCCATGTACCACCTGTAGTTACATCTGTAAGGCTTATTGTACTTGTTTCGCACACAGATGTAGGTCCCGTAATACCCGAAGGTATCGCATTATATAAAAGTTCGATAGAAGATGTAGTAGAGCTTAAACCACTTGTAGAACAAGTAACCACACAACGATAATACGTATTTGCAGTTACTGTACCGGTATAGGAAGTAGTAGTTGCACCACTAATATTGGTCCAAGTAGTACCGTCTGTAGAAGATTGCCATTGGTAAGAATAAGTAGAACCCGTAGATTCTCCGGTTAAGGTAAGTGTTGAAGAATAGGAACCACAACCGGTTGTGCTAGTGGCACTTATTGTACCCGCTGAGGGTGTGCCTGTGCATCCTATCGGTACAATTGTTACTGTATAATCACGAGCATCACCATAATAATAAGGATACGCACCGTTAGGACATGGGCTAATACTAGGATATGTAGTACCATAGCCATAATAGATAGCAACAACCCTCATTCTGTGCGTACCTAAAACGGCTGTACCTCCAGGAATTGTTAAATTTAAAACATTGGTGGAACCCAGGTATGCAGTGCTTCTACCACCTACACTTTCTGTAGTTTCAAAAGTTCCATTATCATTAAAATCTATCCATGTTTGACAAAACATATCGTAGGTAGTGCCAGTACCAATATTTGCTGCATAGGCAGTACCTGCTTGTAAAGTACAAGACATACTGGATGAGAAATCTTCGTAACCTGTGCCGCTACAAGCTGTTACATCGTTAATAGAACCAATATAACCTGTAAGCTGAAAAGGATTAATGTACATACCGTAAGTAGAGCAACTAGCCGAAGCATATAACCAAGATGGTGTGCAATAGCATAAGCCATATGTAACCATTGTAGATGAAGAGGTATCTGATGTGCTGGTAGATGAACATACAATATAACAACGATAATATAAAGTTGAAGTTTCTGAAGTAGTATAGGACATTGTTGTAGCTCCGGAAATATTTGTCCAAGGACCTGTGCTTGAAGATGATGATTGCCATTGATAGGTTATACCGCTTGCAAAAGTAGAACCGGTTAAATTAAGCATAAAAGGTGTAGAGCCACATGTAGATGATGAAGACGTTGCTGTACCGGCAGTTACTGCTCCTGTGCAAGGTGTAGGTGGAGTATAATTAAAAGTAACAATCATTGTTTGAGATGAGGCACCACAAGTAGAACCGGCAATACCTCCCCAGTTACTATTACCTATATTAGGCCGAAGGTCATAACCGGAGGAACAAGCACAACTACCTATAACACCAAGTTCTACAGGTGTTGAAGTACAGCCTGCACCGGTAGTACAACCTGCATTTACGGTCCAAGTATGTCCTCCGAATGTTGCGGCATAAGATGTACCTGTACGCATAGCATTTGCAACTGCTGCCGTAATGGTAGGGCTACTACAAGTAATTCCTGTCATATCAAATGTTCCACTGATTGTGAAACTTGTGTATGCATAGGAACTTAATAGAGAAGCACGGAAACTTTCCCAAGCAGTACATTGCGATGTAGGTGTAGTTCCACTTACAAAATATTGCGAATAAACAATAGTTTGGGCTTTAACCGAAAAGCCAATACCGAAAAATACAGCAATAGCTACCAAAAAATTTGTGAAGTACAAACGTTTCATAATTGTAAAAATTAATTAATTATGGTGTAAAATAGACAAAGACTATAAACTTTATTAAATTCTGTGCTAAAAATAATCAATTTTAACTAATTTTCTGCATTTATTATTAAAAAATTATTTTTCCATTATCTATAAATATTTTATTGGCATTTTTTTTAACCGAGAGTTATTTTTTTATTGAAAGTAATTTGAAAACAAGAATTAAATTAATGAAAAAATTATTTAGGTCTATATTTTGCAGAATCTAAAAAACGGGAAGGTTCGGTATTGTTTCTCAATAAATCTTTTAATTCAATAGTAACATTTTTTGCCATGTAAGAGGATACAATTTTATAGCCCAACCAAGTTCCAATATTTCCCGGTGTTACTCTTTCCGCATCAGAACCCGATTCTATTCCTTGAGCAAATGGGCCATCATTAATATATGAAATTCTATCCGGAGTTTCTTTATTATACAATAAATTTCTTTGAATAAAGAAATTGTAAATATTTGATTCGTTTAGTTTACACCACTCTAATTGAATTCCTTTAAATCCAAATAAAACAGAATCAGGTAAATCAGGTAATATCTTATGTAAAAAATATTGTTCCTTTCCGCGTTGAATCATCATATCAAGCAACGTTCTTTCGTCTATTTTAAAAGGATGTATTGTTTTATATAATGTACTGAAAAGTGAAACAGGTATATAATCCTTTTTTAAATGATAGCCCATATATGAAGGTACATTTATTGATTTATATGGCGGAAATTGCGGACCCAGAAACATATCCAATCCAATACAAAGCGTATTTGTATCTACAGGGAATGTTGGCCAATTACTTAATCCCATATTTAAATATATTATTTTTGGAACATTTTTATTTATGCCATAATATATCATATACCTAAATCCTTGCCTTAGTATATCATCTGTTTGTTTTGTATCCGGATAATATTTTTTTATGGTGTCTTCTAATTCTACAAAATCTTTATAAGTTAAAAAAGAATGCAATCCAACTCTTATACCATAAGTAGTATCATTAAAATTATTAAATATATTATATGCCATCACTGTATCTAAATAATAATTTAAAAAATAAGGATATTTAACTGCCATCTTTTTTAAACCTTCTGCAATATTATTTGTGTCAATAGCATATAAATCCATATCAAACCTTATTGTGTTTAAAACAACATCTATTTTAGATACATCAGGTGCTTTTTTGGTGTCTGTATTGCAAGAATTTATTATAGAACTTATTCCAAAAATAGAAATTAATAATAAAACCAGAGATATACGTTTTTTTTCTTTCATATTTAAAAACACTGTCATTTTGAATTTTAAAAGCAAAAATAAATAGTAATGTATAATTATCGGCAAGAACTACCAAAATATAAGTTTTTTCGTGAGGTTTTTATTGTTCATCAGCAATTAAACCCAAAAAAATCTTTTTATCTTTTTTGAATACAATAAAATACTAATAAGTCTTTACATCATTGCTAAAATGCATATTTTCGACTGACTAAAGTCATGGTATAACCTTCAATACAAACCTACTTTTGCACTGTTAATCTATTTTTTCACAAAAAAAAAGTTATTTATGAAACTAAAAAAATTAGTATTGCTTAGCTCCTTGTTACTGGGGCTTGTGCCACTAAGCAGAGCACAGATTTCCGGCACACACCACGATTTTAGAAGTGGAGTTGAAGCCGCTTACAACCCAAGTGGCGAAATTTGTATTGTGTGCCACGCGCCACACAATAACGATGCCACTCAGGTACCTTTATGGAACCACGTTACCACCAGTGCAACCTTTACACCGTACACCGGTTACAACACCCACTTTACTGCCGGTCAGCCAGACGGTACTTCTAAACTTTGCCTTAGCTGCCACGATGGTGTTACTGCCGTGAACGCTTATGGTAATGGCGGTTCTTTACAAGACACCATGTCAACTCCAAGAACACTTTTAATGGGTGCTTT
>CAIWXG010000252.1 GCA_903916555.1 uncultured Bacteroidota bacterium | reverse complement strand
TTACAATCTGAAGGCAAAGCGATTTTTGTACAGTCTGATGAGAAAAAAACAGATGGAATGGTGAGTCTTAAAGCAAGGGCAGAGTCTGAAGAGTTTGGTGTGGGTAAAGATGCGTTTAACCCCAAGAAAAATACCAAAGAACAAACAGCAAAATTGGTAAGTGATAAATGGCTTGATGTGCGTGCGTTTGGTCAAGTCTTTGCTTTTGGAAAAGAAGGTGATGCTGCGGGTGTATCTATCGCTATTAGAGGCCCAGTTACTATTCAATCCGCCTTTAGTATTGAGCCAGTTAGTATTACCAGCACTCAAATTACTAAAAGTGTAAATAGTGAAGGGGATGGAACTAAAAAAGGTTCTGATACGATGGGTATGAAGCATCGTGTTGATGAAGCAATTTACGTGACTTACGGTGCAATTACACCACAATTAGCTGAGAAAACAGGATTTAGTAATGAGGATGCCGAAGCGATAAAAGCGGTATTGCCAAAATTGTTTGAAGGCGATGAATCTTCAGCAAGGCCTGCAGGTTCAATGGCGGTTAAGAAAGTTATATGGTGGGAGCATAATTCAAAAGCAGGGCAATACTCTTCAGCTAAAGTTCATAATTCACTAGCGGTTAATGCAGATGGCAGTTATAAAATAACGAAACTTCCAGACTTAAAACTAGAGGAAATTGACGGGTTTTAGATGTGATTTTGGTAATCGAAGCATAACTCAATATGATGAATTTAACTTAAACAGGAAAAGTTATGCTTAACTACCAAACGATAGATGACACAGTGAACTTACAGTTTTCCAAAGAATATTTAAGTTCACCAGAACTCATAAAGTTCATCGAAACATTGCGTATTAAAGAGTTATTATCAACCAGTCAATTGAATACTGAAGATGTCATGAAGCTCGATGATGAATTAAAAGAGAGTTGGTGGCAGGCGCATAAAGACTATTTTTTGGAAAAGATTTAATGATAATAATTAAGAGAAAATATTATGCCAACTGTTGATTTATCTACATGACCTAATAAATAATCAAGGTGAATAACATGCAAACGATTACATTTACAGCCGATGATAATGTCGGTCGATTATTACACGACATTGCTAAAGAGAATAATAAACAGACCGATGAAATAATTGCTGATTCATTACGTTATTATGCGGAAATGCTCCAAAGAAGAAAGTTAAGTCAGCAAATTAAATATGCGTCACACCTTGTGGGTAATCAAAGTATAGAAATTAATCAATCCCTAGCAGCGAGCAATTCAGATGGGCTTTAAGCGAGGGGATTTACATTTAGTTAATTTTAACCCTTCAAAAGGCACGGAAGCGGGTAAAATACGCCCAGCACTTATAGTGCAATGTAATGATCTAAATGATGTAGATCATCCCAGTACTGTTGTATTACCGTTAACAACACAGGTACATGCAAATGCTCAGCCTTTACGCTTTAATTTAGCCGCGCGTGATGCCTTAAATCAGTCATCCGATGTTATGATTGATCAAGCACGCGCGATAGATAATCAGCGCATAACGTCAGAACCGTTGACATCACTCTCTGAATGGGAAATGGCGACGGTTGAGCGTTATATGAAAATCATTTTGGGTTTTGAGTAATTGTGGATGATCTATCTGCTGGATATTCTAATTCTCAACACTTAGCCTGATTAGGCGCATGGAACCAGAAATTATTTACCTCTCCCGCCTGCAACACTATCTGTTTTGTCCAAGGCAGTTTGCCTTAATAGAGCTAGAAAATATCTGGGCAGAAAATCAGTTTACGGCAGAGGGTCAGGTATTACATCAACGAGTCAAT
>CAIWXG010000251.1 GCA_903916555.1 uncultured Bacteroidota bacterium | reverse complement strand
TGGGGGTATATCTGCCGCCTACCATCCTGATTCTACTTCGCCATTTAAAATAAAATTTCTCGCATCCGGCTTCCAAACCAATGAATATGAGACATTTGATATTGCAGGCGAATATTTGTTTGGCGAATTACAGACAGATATTAGTAAAAAAGACTTCGGGCAAATAAAAACCTATTTAGGTACGGGTATGGTGCAGGATTTTGCCAGAAATTACTTAAATGTAAATGTAGGGAATGTAGGGTTTAAAGGCTCTTATGAACTGAAAAACAATTTGATACTTTTTGGTAGTAATGCGACTTTTACCAATATCAGCGATGACTTACATCAATGGGAGCGAAGGGATTCTGCCGGCTTTTCGCAGCCTTATAATCCATATTTACTTAGAATGGCTTATTTCTATAATTCCTCTGCCGATTTTAATTATACCCGTGTGAGTGCTTATTTACAAGACCTTTTTAAATTTGATTCAGGCAGATTTTCTGTAACGGCAGGTTTAAGATTTAATTACAGCTTTTTGAACAGTGAAATGATTTTAAGCCCCAGATTACAGGTTGCTTTTAAACCCTATTGGATGAACGATTGGGTTTTTAAAATGGCAGCAGGTAATTATGCCCAACCACCTTTTTATAGGGAAATGCGAGACTGGAACGGTAACGTAAACACACAATTGAAAGCACAACAATCTAACCAGTATGTATTAGGTGCAGACAATAATTTTAAGATGTTTAATAGACCGTATAAGTTTATTGGCGAAATATATTACAAAGACTTAAAAAATCTTGACCCTTATATTTATAACAATATACAAATACAATATACGGGCAAAAATGATGCAATAGGCTATGTTTATGGTGGGGAATTGAGGCTTTATGGCGATATTGTAAAAGATGCAACCTCGTGGATAAGTATAGGTATTATGAAGGGCGAGCAGAAAATAACTGACAGTAATATGATTGCCGGTTATAAAAGTTATTTCCCCTTACCGTCAGACCAGCGGTTTATGCTGGGTATGTATTTTGAAGATTACTTACCCCGAAATAAGAACTTTAAAGTGCATATCAACTTAATGTATGCTTCCGGTCTGCCTGTGGGTTCGCCATGGAGCCACATGTATCAGGATTTGTTGCGACTACCTGATTATAAGCGTGTAGATATAGGTTTTTCTGCTTTATTATTAGATACAAAGCATAAAGAACTACCGGCACACAGCTTGTTTAATAATCTGCATACTATCTGGATGAGTTTAGAAGTCTTTAATTTATTAGGCATACAAAACACCCTATCCTACTCTTGGATACAAGACGATACCAGCCAGCTAACATTTGCTGTACCTAACAGGCTAACATCGAGGCTTTTAAACCTGAAAATGTTGTTTAAGTTTTAGTTTTTTCCTTTAAAAGGCTTGCAGTATAAGGCTTTGCAAGATTTTGTATAATTTTTTAGTAAAAATATTTTGTATTGAAAACAAAAACCTTATCTTTGCACTCCGATTTGCAAAAAGGTAGTCGGGAACAGTTCTTTTATTAATGATTTCGTAGCTCAGTTGGTAGAGCAATACACTTTTAATGTATGGGTCTTGGGTTCGAGTCCCAACGAAGTCACCTGTTCGGACAGGCTTCCAATTTCGGAAGCCTGTCCTTTTTTTAGTCCTTCTAAAAGCCCGTCAGGGTTGCATATTACACGGGCAGCCTCATTAATTCTTGTGGTTCGATAAGATTTATTTTCGTAAACCAATTTCTCAGGGTACATCGAACCAATCAGCTTTTGCCTAGTAGATAGCGTTGCATTCTCATAGTAGTTAGGCAAGTCACGCAGTACCTTTGTAGCTGTGGTTATGTAAGCCATCAAGTTATCATCCACCTTACTCAAGTCATATTTCTTCTTAGTTAGCTTCTCTATTTCGGGTTCATAGAGGTTTTTAATCTCCCTATAATCAAGCGAGGTTATTTCGTCATCCGACATTTTACGCAATGCGTTGGTTATCCTCGCTTGGTTCTTCTCTATGGCTTCGTCTATTTCTTTTAAGCTAATACTCTTATGCTTCCCCGCCTTTTTATAATAATCGGCAGCAATACCCTCGAAAAGCGAAATTTCTTCTTCATAGGTGCTGAATTTTTGCAGTTCCGAAAAAAAGTGGTCATTGGCTTCTTCTGCCTTGTACCTTTCGCCACATTTGCTCGTACAATGATAATAGAAGTATTTGCCGTTCCTTCCTGTAGATGCACTGCCTGTTAACCTGTTACCGCATTTACGGCATATTAAAAAGCCCCTTAATGGCAATTCGGCTTTACCCGTTTGTACGGATGCCTGTTTTCTTTTCTTGCCATCTAATACATCCTGTGCCTCATAAAACAGCCCTTCGGAAATTAACGGCTCATGTATCCCTTTTACCATCATTGCTTCCTCATCTTTGTAGGCAGGAACATAAAGCTTGCCCATGTAAACGGGGTTGCGAAGCAGGTAGAAAATATTGCTTCTACCCACCTTTAGACCTTTTTTGACCGCTACCCGCCAAAGGTCTTTTACGTTATTGATACCATTAGCTACTTCTTCAAAAAGCCATCGTACCAAATGAGCATCATTTCCCGGCACAATGATCGGCCTGTTCATGTCGTTGCGTACATTCTTGTAGCCTTTAGGTGCAGTCGTACAATATCTGCCGTCCTTCATAGCCCTGCGCATTCCTGCAATTACATTTAGTGAGCGGCGGTCATTCTCCACTTCGGGCGCAATATTACCCTCTGAATTCGGGAGAATATCAGTCATAGATAATTGTATGCCTAATTTACTAATTGGTAATGTTTTGCCGGACATTAGCTCTTGAACCTCGTCCATAAAAGACAATTGTCCTTCGAATTGTCTGAATACAAGTTGATCATTTGAGTCCTTCAAATATCGCCTTATGTTCAACTTTACTCGATTACAAAAAATATGATTAGCGCTAATCAGAAGGTTGTCTCTCAACTTTAGTAAGCTGCCCAATTTTCTTCGTGCTACATCTGTATCACAAACCATATATCCATTGTAATGCCTGTTCCTACTTTGTATCTCCCAGTGCCTATCTACAGGAAAAAAATTGATCTTATTGGCTTCGCAGTGAGAATCAAGAAATTGTCTGAAAATCCTCTGAACAGTAAAGATATTAGTCCTATCTTCTACGTCAAGCTCAGCCGTATCTACTGTGCTGATATCAGTTAATGCTACTTGATAACTTGCCTGATATTCTAGTGGTAAAGTATAGTTTATAGCCAGACAACAATACACATTGAATGTGGCGAAAAAATCCGTCGCATATGCAATATCAGAGTACTTTAAATTAAGTATCTGATGTAATGTCATGCCAGAATAATTGGAGAAAAGTCGTGCACAGTCTAGCACCTCTAAATCTTGTTGCTTCTGGTACTTTTCAAAGAATTTATGTGTATTCGTCATGCTAAAATTTTTAAAGTTCTACAGGTAAAATGTTGAGGGCTTTCACAGCCGAAAAATCTAAATTTCTCTTTTCTAGTTCAGAACAATTTTTATTATAGAAATCTGCCCAAACTAATCCATAATCGTTTGAAAAAATTACATCTTTCTGTTCTCCATTGCTGAAAAAAATAGATGCAAAAAAACACTTACCATCGACGTACCAAATGGCTGCTTTATTATTACCATTTGCGAATATTTTCAGAGCATAACCATCGCATATGCCTCCACGAAATTCTCCAAATAGATAGTCCCCATTAGCATAGTACATATTTCCAAGACCATTAGGTTTATGATTTATATCTACAGGTCCCTCGTAAAAATCATGGTTCTCAAAAGAAATTATAGCTGGGCCAGAGATAATTCCTTTTAGCCAAGTGCCTTCTATTCTGTATGATTTATCACTGGCGTTAAAGTCGCCCATCCCATGGGGCAAAAAATCACAGTCAACTTTCAATAACGTCCCGTCATAAATGGATCCATCGGTAAACTCAACCGTAGCATCAGAAACAAAAGGACCATTGAAATAACCACTGATCTTTGTTCCATCTTTTTTTACCAGTTCACCTATTCCCAGCGGCAAGTTCTTAAAAAGAGGTCCAGTATACACACCACTTTCGTTTTCGACTTGCCCTTCTTTACATAGTGCAAATTGGTCTAAGCCGTTCCCCCAAAACACTGCTGTTGTTATAGATTGATCGGTACGTACAGTTTTGAGATAACCCTTTGCTGGGAAAGTTGCAGTTATCTTTTCTATTAGTTCTAAATAACTCATGAAATGCTTTTTCTTTGTAAAACCAGTGCAATTTGGTCTAACTTCTTCTGAAAATCGACAATTACTGGTAGTGTGCCAGGTTTAATGAAATAACTTTAGTACGAAATTATTTGCAGGACTGTACATATAATGTCTTCGACTGTCAATATTTTAGATAATTTATTCTTTAATTTCATTGAGTACGTCAGGTACGTATTTTGTCCATCAATTTTCATATTTTGCAAGGCATATGCGAAAAAACGAAAATGGTTCATTTGATCAAATATCTAGATGTGCAGAAGTTTTCA
>CAIWXG010000250.1 GCA_903916555.1 uncultured Bacteroidota bacterium | reverse complement strand
TGTGATTAAAGCAGAGAAAAATCTCTCAATTATATGAAATCTATTATACTGTAGAATACTAGCACACAAAAAAGCAATCAATGAAAAATAAATTAAAAAATAGCTTCTTTTAAGCCCTATTAAATTAGGAAAAGTTTTAATATTTGTTTTACTATCAATAGTAATATCACGTATATCATAAAGAATGCACAAAACAAATATTAAAAAAAATCTACCGAAAATATCAAAAAAATAATTAATTATTTGTGCATGCAAATAGATTATTGGTAAAACAGTAGTAGCAAAAGACCATACAAATGATAATATTAATATTTTAAGCCAACCGTAATCTCGTAATCTTTTTTTAGTATTAAATGGTAGAAAAGGTAAAAAATAAGCAAAAGCAAAAAATGCAAGCAACATTGATAGAAAAGCAATCTGAATTGGCAAAAAAAACATACTTATAATAATAAATAAAACCCCAATCAAAACAAATAAAATACGAAAATATATATAATCATTATGAAAGAGAAATCTATATTTTTTTGATTGACTATTTAACCTGTAAAAATTAGGTGTATTATAAACTAAAATGGTGGCACCAAATAATAACAAATGAAGGGGATTATATATAAAAGGAATATCCCTATTTACTAGGTATTCTGTAGCCATACATAGAGCAACGGCACAACATGCAGTATATAAATTTGTTTTAAGAAAAAAATAGAATATTTTTTTTAAAAGCATTATACACAAAAATAATACCTTAATGAAAACAATAAAAATATAAATAAAAATATTATCTTGCATAAAACAAAAAATAATGTTAAAACAACTTTTCATATTCTTAGATTCCATACGACCCATGAGTATAGAATTAAAAGAAGAACTTACAAAAGAACTAGAAATAATAGAAGTACCTAAACGAACCGTTTTATTAAAAGAAGGGCAAAGATGCGATTATGTATATGTTGTATTACAGGGGTTAATGAGAATGTATTATATAAAAGATGATGAAGAAATATGCTCTAGGTTTATGGACGAACAGCATATATGCATTTCTGTAAGAAGCTTTTTCAGCAGAAAAACGGGGTATGAGTATATAGAAACATTAGAAAACTCAACACTCGCCCGTATTAGCCACGATAGATTGCAATTCTTGTATAATACCCTACTTGAATTTAATTATATAACGAGAGTTATTACCGAACTTTACTTTATAAAAAGCGAGGAAAGGCTTTATTTATTAAGAAAACAAAGTGTAGAAGAACGATATGTATTTTTTAGCACAAATTATACTACGCTAATGCAAAGAGTCCCGTTAAAACATATTGCTACTTATTTAGGCACATCAATAGAAACAATTAGTAGAATTAGAAATAAAATTAGTCAGAAAAAATAAATTGCTTAATTTTACTAAATATAAAACTGTAAAAATGGAATATAATATAGGTACAAAAGAGAATCCGATGGAGCTAAAAACACCTCCACTCAGTTCAGATTTTACAATGCATATTGAAGAAAAAGAAGGTAAAGAAATATTAGTATGTACTGTAGGAAAAACAATATTACATTACAATGCTAACTGCATAAATGATTTGCATGAAATGTTAAAAACTCATGGCGACTGGATGGAATTAGGTAGTGCAGATGAACAAAAACCTGCTAAAGAAGGCACGGTAGAAGCATGGGGAAGAGCTGAAACAAACCCTATTGCCGGTTGGTATGGAATGAAAAAAGGATTAAGAGGTCGCTTCGGTATGTATGTACCACCATTAATGGAAAAATTAGGACTTGCTGAGCTCACGCACGAACCAAAAAATAATAAGATGAAAGCTATTTAATTATAAGAGATTTCATATTAAGTAGAAATATGATTAAATTGGATTTCACAGATATTGAATTAAAAATACAGAAAACTCAAGATAAAACAACTGTATTTGACCCTATTAGAAAAAAATGGTTTTTATTAAGTCCTGAAGAACATGTAAGGCAATACATTATTTTATATATTATAAAAGTATTAAAATATCCAATTTCAAAAATTGCAATAGAAAAAAATATAAAAGTAGGAACATTAAATAAAAGATTTGATATTGTAGTATATAACAATAACCATGCACCATGGTTATTAATAGAATGTAAAGCTCCAAAAATACCGATAACCGAAAAAACATTGTTTCAGTTATTAAGCTATCAAAGCAAAATAAATTGCAAATATTGGTTTTTGTCAAATGGAGTAGAAAATTATTGCGCAGATGCAACAGACATTAATGAAATTAAATGGCTAAATAATTTACCTGGATATTGCTTTTAAATATTCATCACTATTTAATACTTTTAATGTAGCTGCTACTACTTTATCTTCTTTAAGACTTAAAGAATAGTAACCATTTTCATTAAATATATATCTTGCTAAAGCAGCTTTAAGCATTGAACAAAAGTAATGCTCATTGTCCTTTAAGTATAATTTTTTTTGTACCTCAATTCTATCTTTATAACTTAATTTACTATAATATAATTCCAATATTTTACACTCATTCTTAAAATAATTACTATAATCATTAATAGTATTAAATTTCAAATATTGATAATTATGAATAAAAAAATCCCAAACAGCAGCTTTTGCCTCATCTGCATATATTAGTGAATAGATTCCAGTAACAACCTTTTGGGAATCATACGATACATAAATATCCGGTTTAATACCACCATTACCATATACAACTCTCATTTTAGATGTATAATAGCGTGTTGTGTCATTTTCAATCAGAGAATCGTTTATCAATAAATTCCCCTCTTCCAGTCTTTTTTCATAATCTTCAATATATGCGTCTTTACCTTTCGCATAAGAACGCTGAATGCATCTGCCTGAAGGAGTATAATATTTTGCAATAGTAAGTCGTAACCCTGCACCATCAGCCATATCATATTGCTCTTGCACTAATCCCTTCCCAAAACTACGCCTCCCAACAATTACACCCCTATCCCAATCTTGTACAGCACCAGCAAGAATTTCGCTAGCCGATGCCGAACTTTCATTAATTAATATTGCAAGTTTACCTGTCTCAAATGTACATTTATCCCCGGCTCTATATTCGGTTTTAGGCGAATGTAAACCTTTAGTATAAACAATAAGTTTTTTATCATTTAAAAATTCATCTGCT
>CAIWXG010000249.1 GCA_903916555.1 uncultured Bacteroidota bacterium | reverse complement strand
TTACTTGCGCTTTGGGTTTTATTTTATGGCGATAAAATAGATATTTTTAAATAACCAATCTATTCTGAACCTTTTATAGTTGGAATTAGTTCTTCGCCTAAATTCCATCTCTTTTCATTTAAATGAGTAACAACAGTATCTAAATTAAAACGTAATTTAATAAGTTCGGCTAATTTATTGGCTGCATATACCGACCTATGCTGGCCACCTGTGCAACCAAACGATACCGCCAATTGTTCATATCCTCTTTCTATATATTCTTCTGCATTAATAGAAATTAAAGCAAATACATGGTCCATAAATTGAGGCATTTGTGTTTCTCTTTCTAAAAATTGCTTTACCAAATCATCTTTGCCCGTTAAATGCTTATAGGCCGCAAATCTTCCGGGATTTAATAAGCCTCTACAATCAAAAACGAAACCTCCTCCATGTGCATTATTTGCTTTAGGCATCCCAATTTTATACGAAAAACTTGATATTTGTATATTTAAATTTGGTTTTTCTTTATTTGTAGAAGTAGCATATTTTTGTTGCATATCTTCTGTAGATATTTTTTCTAAAAGAGACCGTAATTCAGGATATGGGGGTGTTTGAGGATGATTGGACAAAAAATTATTAAGACTTTTTAATGCAGGTGCTATACTAGTAATAAAATGTGCTTTTTGTTGTAATAATCCTCTAAAGCCATAAGCACCTAATACTTGTAACAATCTTACAAGTACAAATTGCACATACCCTCTTCTAAAATAAATTTCATCCATTCTTGGCACATGCAAATCATTTAGTGTTTGTATATAACCATTTAATAAATCTTCTTTCCAGTTATCGGGTAATTGTGCTTTTGCTTGCCATAATATTGACGCCAAATCGTATTGTGGCGGGCCTTGCATACAACCTTGAAAATCAATAAAATAAATCGTATCATTTTCCACCATAATATTCCTGCTTTGGAAATCACGGTACATGAGTGTTTGTGGCTGTACTCTTCCTAAATCTTTACTTAACAACTCCATTTCGTTCATTAACAATGACCTATCATAAGTTATGTTTTGTAAATCGGCAAAATAATATTTAAAGTATAATAAATCAGACATTATAGCCTTTTCATCAAACTGCTTTGAAGCAAAGCATTGTCTAAAATCAGCATCCCTACCAGCTATCCATTGTATTTTTGCCAACCCTGCCAATGCTTTATGATACAACTTGCGTATGTTATCTGTAAAGCCTTCATGTATCAATAGGTCAAATAGTGAGGTTTTGCCTACATCTTGTTGTAAATAAGCTCTACGGTCTTTACTAGTTTTATATACTTCGGGTACATTTATTTGATGTTTTCTTAATAATTCAGTAAAATAAAAATAGGTATTATTTTCTGCAATATTCATATTATAAGTGCCTATAGCACTTATGTTTTCACTAGAAATGCGATAATATCTTCTATCAGACCCTGAAACAGCAAGTGGTTCTATCTTTTCCGGTACTTTTTCAAAATGTTCTTCAAAAAGTTTTTCTAATATAGAGGTTACTTGTAATGTTGTTTTTTCTAAAATCATATCTTATGCTATGGCTGCTGGAATAAAAATACTTTATTATTTGCTAAAGAAAACTGCCCCCAATTATCACTACTAATTTTTACAGCTACAATGCCATATGTTGGCATATTGTCTATCCGAAACTTTGCATCAAGTTGGTTAATAAAGTCAGTAATTCCCGGATTATGTCCTATTATAAATACTGTTTTTTTTTCATTTGGTAAATTACATACTATATCATGATAGACAGATGTATTACTTTGATACAATTTTTCTTGCAAAAGAATATCTTCATTTTTATAACCATTTGCTGCTGCTATCAGTTTTGCTGTTTGTTCAGTTCGCTTTGCACTACTGGCTATAATTAGATTAGGTATAATATTATTTTTCCTTAAAATAGAACCAACCTTTATGGCATCTTCCATTCCTTTTTCAGCCAATGGTCTGTCAAAATCGGTAATAGTAAGCGTTTC
>CAIWXG010000248.1 GCA_903916555.1 uncultured Bacteroidota bacterium | reverse complement strand
GCCGCCCACTCCTATTACTTTAATAATAGAAGATTGATTTCTTGGAATTTCAAAATGTATCATACTATTGCATTTTTTTGTGTTAAAAAATAATTGTATTTGTATTATTTGTATTTGTATTATTAAATTCTTTTTTAAAGTTGCTTGTCTTCTACGTCTTCAAATAATTCCCACAGTTTATCTTTTAAGTTTCCAAAAAGCCCTTTACCTGTTTTACCTTTTGGGGGTGCTTGTTTTAGTTCAGGTTCAATTAGTAGCTCTTCTTCGTCCTCTTTTTGTTCTGCTATTATTTCAGGAGTATTTATTACAGGTGTGTTATTAACCGTTACGTGTATTGTATTACCACCTTCGCCTACAAAACGCATACTGCCATTTTCAAAATCATCGTAACCTCGTAATATTAAACCAATACAGGTTGAATACATAGGGTTATTCAATTCTTCGTTATGACCGCCTGCCAAGTGTTCATTAGGTAGCCCTATTCTAGCACCCATGCCTGTTAAGTATTCTGTAAGTTGCTTAAGATGTCTCAGTTTAGCACCACCACCGGTAAGTATTATACCCCCGTATAATCTTTTATCAAGGTCCACCTGTTTAAGATGATATAATACAAGTTCCATAATTTCTTGCATACGAGACTGTATGATACTTGCCAGATTTTTGACCGAAATCTCTCTCTGTGGCATACCTCTTAAGCCAGGTATTGAAATATAATGATTTGCATTTGCCTCATCTGCAAGAGCACCGCCAAATTGAATTTTCATTTGTTCAGCCTGAGCTTTCAACACGCCTAAACCATGTTTTATATCGTTGGTAATATTTACACCTGCATAGGGTATTACAGCAGTATGTTTAAGTATGCCGTCATAAAACACAGCCATATCGGTAGTGCCACCGCCAATATCAACTATAGCTACACCTGCTTCCAAATCCTCATCATTCATTACTGCAAATGCTGATGCAAGTGGTTGTAGTACTAAATCCTTAGTAAATAGGTTTGACCTGTCAACACAACGCTTAATGCTACGTATGGCATTTTTATCGCCTGTAATAACATGGAAGTTTGCCCCTATTTTAACACCTGTCATACCTATTGGGTTTACAATATAACCGGTACTGTCCACAGTGTATTCTTGTGGTACAATATCAATTATCTGGTCTCCGGCAGGTATGTTTGTTTTGTATTGGTCGCGAATAAGCAAGTCTATATCTGCTTTACTTATTTCTTCATCAATATTTACTCTCACCCTGTCGCCACGAGTTTGAAGGCTTTTTATATGTTGACCGGCAATACCTACATAAACTTCCTTTATTTCAAGATTTGGATTAGATTCCAAACATCTTTGTATTGCTAACTCTATTGAATTAAAGCATTGGTCTATGTTTTGTACAACACCATGATTTACCCCATTAGAGTCCGCAAGACCGAAACCAAGAATTTCTATCTTACCGTATTCATTTTTTTTACCTGCAATGGCTACCACTTTTGTAGTTCCAATATCTAAACCTACAATTATAGGTTGAAGTTTTTTACTCATAACATCAAAATATTTAATTTATTAAGTAATATTTTGTAAAATTTTTATATTATTTATTCTTTGCTTTTTTATGTTCTTCTTTCTTTTTATTATCTTTCTTTTTACTCTTATCTTCTTTTTTAATGTCCTGCTTTTTGTCTTTTGGTTTTGTTGCTACGGTATCTTTTCCACTTACATCAACCAAAGAGTCAGAATCTTCATTTTTAGTATCTGCTTCTATTCTTGCTTTTATCTGGCTTAATGACTCCTCAAATTTATCTACCGGTCCATGATAAGGTATTGTTGGCGAAGCAACCACTTGCCCTTTAAACCGTAAATCAAGAGTCTCATATTTGTCCCAACCAATTCTGTTTAGTACATTTTTATAAAATATAAATAAGTTATCAAATTTATCTTTTGCCCGTGCAGTATCCCCAAAAATTATTTTTTGATTTCCTAATACAGGAATTAATTCAAATTTATTATTAGAGTCAACAATTATCTGTGTTATTTGTATATTCCAAAAAGTATCTGCTTGTATTGTATTCACCATGTATAGTATCTGCGATTTCAAAACATTACCGGTACTATCATTTTTAATTTCCGGCACATTAGTAACTACAGTTGTATAGAAAATAAAATTATCGGTAAGTGGCATAAAATGCATGGTATTATCCATATAATAACTAGTATTGTCTTTGCCAAAAATACGTGTTACAGGTATTCTTTGTGTTACATATATATTTAATATTTTGTTTTTGTCAATATATATTTGTGCATCAGCTACCCAAGGGTCTGTTTTAAGCACATTTTCCATTTCATGTATATCAATTTTACCCACTGGAATATTCATTATATCAATTTGCCTATTGGTAATCGCTTTATCTAATATTTCTTTCTGTTCTATAAATTGATATTTTTTATTGTTTTTAATATTAATTACAATATTATTCAATGTCTTATTATCATCAATCTTAGCAGCACTTATTATAGCAATAATACAGCAGCAGGTAACCACAAGTGTTAGTAACACTTGTAGAATTTTACGAACCGATATTTTACGCTTTTCTGTCATTCTATTATTTAATTATATTTTTCATTAAATATTATTTTTATCGGTGCTACTAATTTATCAATATCGCCTGCACCTGCTGTAATAAACAGTTCAAAATCATTGTTTTTAATATACTCAAGTAAGTTTTCTTTAGATATTATTTTAAAATTACTATTTTTCATTTTATTTGTAATAATTGCTGAAGTAACTTCGTCTATTGGCAACTCTCTAGCCGGATAAATATCTAATAAAAGTACTTCATCTGCTAAATCCAAACTATGGGCAAAACCATCTACCAAATCTCTTGTGCGTGTAAACAAATGTGGCTGAAAACAGATTACACATTTGCGATTAGAAAATAAATGTTTTGCACTGCTTATCAATGCTGCTAATTCGGCAGGGTGGTGTGCATAATCATCTATGAAAATTATTTTTTCTGATTTTATAATGTACTCAAATCTTCTTTTTACGCCTTTAAAATTAGCAAATGCTTTTTTTACTATGTTGGTATCTATACCTAATAATTGTGTTACAGCAATTGCAGCCACTGCATTTTCAACATTGTGCAAGCCTCCTATTGGTAAGTGTACATCATTAATAAGTCCATTTTCACAGATAACATCAAAATTATATTCTCCATTATTTATTATGATATTGGCAGCTCTGTAATCAGCATTGTTTGCCAATAGGCTATACGTTTTTGTTTGTGGTCCTACCAATTCAGCTTGCCTATGCAAGCCCTGCTTTACTACTAATATACCTGTATGTTTAATATTTTTTACATATTGTATAAAAGCATCTTCCATTTGTGCAGGAGTGCCATATATATCTAAGTGGTCGGGGTCAATAGAAGTAAGCACTGCAATATCGGGCTGCAATTTCAAGAAACTCCTGTCATATTCATCTGCTTCAATTACCGCAGTTTCTTTTTTATTGCTCCAGTAATTACTTTCATAATTTACCGATATACCACCTAAAAAAGCATTACAACCATAATTTGTTTCACGCAGCAAAAAGGCAATCATTGTAGAAATAGTTGTTTTACCATGAGTGCCGGCAACTGTTATAGAAAAATATGCCTCTGTAATCCATTGCAAAACATCGCTACGTTTGTAAACAGAGTAATTATGTGTTTGATACCAATTAAGTTCGGAATGGTTTTTAGGAATAGCAGGTGTATAAACAACTAATTGGGCATTTGGGTCTAATAGGCTTACATCATCGGTATAATGTATCTCAATACCTTCCGATGCAAGTTGTTTTGTCAATTCTGTTTCTGTACGGTCATAGCCTCGCACTATCGCCCCATGTTCTAAAAAGAACCTGGCAATAGCACTCATGCCAATACCGCCTACGCCTACAAAATAAACCCTTTTTATCTCTTTTACATTCATTATTTATACTTTTGCTATTTCAATAATTTTTTTTGCTATTTGTTCATCAGCATCTTTTACAGCTAATTGTTTTAAATTATCTGCCATAATTTCCTGCATTTTATTGTCGTGTATTAATAATTTTATTTTTTTAATTAATTCTGTTTTCACATCATTATCTTTCACTATCATAGCGGCATTTAACCTTACTAATTCCATTGCATTATTGGTTTGATGGTCTTCGGCAGCATAAGGGTAGGGTACAAATAGTACCGGTTTCGCAGCAATACATATCTCTGCAATAGCTAATGCACCGGCCCGCGATACAATAAAATCTGCAGCAGTGTAAGCGTAATCCATTTTTTGTATAAATGTTTCTACTTTAACACAATCACTTATTTCCAGTGCCTTCTGATTTGCTTTTTCGTAATAATTTTTTCCTGTCTGCCAAATTACTTGTAATCCTTCATTAGTAATATCCTTTAATACATCATAAATAGCATCATTTATAGACTTAGCCCCCAAGCTGCCCCCAACAATTAGCAGTGTTTTCTTTTTATTGCTTAATCCGAAAAAATTCAATGCGTCTTCCTTACTGCAAGCCATGTTTGCAATTTCATGTCTGACAGGGTTGCCGGTATAAACAATTTTTGCTTCAGGAAAGAATTTATTCATTTTTTGATAGGCGACACAAATAATATTGGCTTTGCGACCAAGAATCATATTACTCTTACCTGCAAATGAATTTTGCTCCTGTATTAAAGTAGGTATTTTCCTGTTTTGACCGGCTGCCATAACAGGAAAACTTGCATAACCACCAACACCAACAATAGCATCCGGTTTAAACTCTTTTATAATTTTATCTGCCTGCAATCTGCTTTTTATAAGCTTAAGTGGCAATAAAATATTTTCAAATAATTTACCTCTTTTAAATCCGTCTATATCTAATCCGATGATTTTGAAGCCGTGTTGTGGAATTTTTTCCATTTCCATTTTACCCTTCGCACCAACAAATAATAATTGTGTGCCCGGCAATAGTCTTTGCAGAGCTTTGCCAATAGCAAGAGCAGGGAAGATATGCCCCCCTGTGCCACCACCGGCAATTATAACACGTATATTATCTTTGTTAGTCATCTAATGTTGATACTATTTTTAAACTATTTCCCGTTCCCTGATTTCTTCTTCCTTTTTTTTCTGTTGCAGTTGTAGCCGCATCCATAACCGGTACTACAATAGGATTCTTTTTTGGTTCTTTGTTTTCCTGAACATATAATTTTGATACTACTTTTTTATCATTTCCTTTTTCTCCCTCCATTTCATCTACATATCTGCTTACACTCAATATAATGCCTATGGCAATACTTGTAAACCAAATAGAAGAACCACCCATACTTATCATAGGCAATGTAAGCCCCGTTACAGGTACTATATGCACGGTAACAGCCATGTTTAGCATTGCCTGAAACACCAATGTAATACTTAGCCCAACTGCCAAAAATGCCCCAAAAGCATACGGACATCGTTTAAAAATAATAATACTACGCCATAGAAAAATTAAGTATAATGCTATTACAAAACCGCCACCTAATAAGCCATACTCTTCTATAATGATTGCATATATAAAATCTGAAAAACAGAAGGGTAAATTGTTTCTTTGTATGCTATTGCCGGGTCCCAAGCCTGTAAAACCGCCATTGGCAATAGCTATTTTGGCTTGCTGCACCTGAAAATCGCCACCTTCTTTACCGTTTTGTTGTTTACCGGCAGAGAAAAATTCATTGACTCTTTTTTTCCATACCGTACCCCTACCATAACCGGTAGCAATAGACAAAACATATATTAATGTAACGGTTACAATGCCTATACCAATCAATAATAATAAGTGTGTAAATTTTACCCTACCTATAAAAAATAGTATAAAACAAGTAATGCCTAACATTAAAGCTGTAGAAAGATTAGATGGTGCAATAAGAACACAGGTAAGTATCATAGGAAACAAAACCGGAAAAAACCCTTGTTTCAAATTTTCTATAATAGGCTGTTTTATACTAAGTGTACGTGCCAAAAACATAAATAATGCAAGTTTTGCCAAATCGGACGACTGAAAAGATATATTAATAATAGGCAACATAATAAAACGGCTGCTGTTATGTACCTTACTGCCAAATATTAAAGTTAATAATAATAACGGCAAACTGAAAACATATAATATTGATGCAACTTTAGCAAATTTGGTATAATTAATTTTATGAACTCTGTATATTATAAACAAACCTAATGCAAGTATCATTAATTGCTTAATAAGGTAATGGCTTGCACTTTGTTCTCTTTTATATGCCAACAAACCGGTAGAACTATACACAACAAGCAAGCTGATAAGAGACAGTAGTATAACTACCCCCCATATTATTTTATCTCCTTTTGTTTTTGCCAGCAATTGCTTCATTTGTAACATAAATACGTTTTTATTCTTTATTCATTTTTTTTATAATAATAAAAATTTTGTATTATAAATTTTTTACAGCCTCTTTAAATTGGTTGCCCCTTTCTTCATAATTTTTAAATAAATCGAAACTTGCACATGCTGGCGACAACAGCACTACATCGCCTTTGTCGGCAAACGAATAAGCAGCAAGAACAGCGTCTTTTGCCGATTCGGTATCTATTATTGTATCTATAACAGTATCAAAAGCTTTGTGTATAGGTGTATTATCTTTGCCAAGGCATATAATAACTTTTACTTTATTTTCAACCAAATTCATTATTTCACTATAGTCATTGCCTTTGTCTTGCCCGCCTAAAATAAGAATTACGGGTTGCGTCATGCTTTCTAAAGCAAACCATACAGAATTAACATTTGTAGCTTTGCTGTCATTAATAAATGATATACCCTTTACGGTAGCCACATATTCTAATCTATGTTGTAAGCCTTCAAATGCCATCAAACTTTCCCTTATTTTTAGGCTTCTTATCCCCGATACACGGGCAGATATACCTGCTGCCATACTATTAGATTGATTGTGTTTCCCTTTAAGTGATAATTCATGAATAGACATTTCAAAATCTTCACCTTCAATATTCAGGTGCAATTGTTCATCCTTTATAAACCCTCCTTCACTGCCTTGTTCATTTATGTCCATAGTATAATATATAATTTTTGAATTAATTGTATGTTTTGATAAATATTCACTGATATTTAAATCGTCTTTGTTTACTATAAAATAATTTTTATCGGTTTGGTTCTCTGCAATTCTGAATTTTGATGCTATATAGTTTTCAAATTTATAATCGTATCTATCTAAGTGGTCCGGTGTTATGTTTAATAAAATAGCTATATCCGGCTTAAATTGATGTATATCTTCTAACTGAAAACTACTTACCTCCATAATATACCATTCGCAAGGTTTTTCAGCAATCTGGCGAGCAAAACTGTAACCAATATTACCTACAAGAGCTGCATCGTAACCGGCATTTTTAAATATATACCAAATTAGTTTTGTTGTTGTGCTTTTGCCGTTGCTACCCGTAATAGCAACTATTTTACTATCGCCTTTATATAAATATCCAAATTCTATTTCGCTACATATTTCAATTTTTAAATTTATCGCTTGTTTTACTATACTTACTTTATTACTAATACCGGGACTTTTTACAATACAATTAGCATTTAGTATCTTTTCAGCAGTATGTCCATTTTCTTCAAAAGGTATGTCCGCATTTAGTAAGTCTTTTTTGTAATTCTCTTTTATTGTACCTCCATCGCTTACAAATACATCCCAACCCTTTTGTTTACCAAGCAAAGCTGCGCCAACACCACTTACTGCAGCACCTAATATTACCAGTCTTTGCTTGCACTCTGTCATTTCTATTGTAGTTTTAATGTTACTATACTTGCTATTGCAAGTAATATCCCAATAATCCAAAACCTTGTTACTATTTTCGATTCATGATACCCTAACTTTTGATAGTGATGGTGTAAAGGCGCCATTTTGAAAATTCGTCTTCCTTCACCATATTTTTTCTTAGTACGTTTAAAATACCATACTTGTAGCATTACAGAAATATTTTCAATAAGAAAAATACCACAAATTATAGGTATAAGTAATTCTTTACGTATCATTATTGCTAATGATGCAATAATACCGCCCAATGCCAAACTGCCAGTATCACCCATAAATACCTGAGCCGGATAAGCATTATACCATAAGAAACCAACACATGCACCTATAAAAGCACCAATAAATATTGATAGTTCGCCTAAATTAGGAATATCCATAATGTTAAGATAACCGGCAAATATGTAGTTGCCAGACAAATAAGCAAATACACCCAAACAAACACCTACAATTGCAGAAACACCTGTTGCCAAACCGTCAATTCCATCAGTAATATTAGCACCGTTTGATACTGCAACTATAATAAATATTACAAATAACACATAAATAATAGGTGTTGTAATATCAATATATTTTTCTCCAAAAAGTGAAGCTATTTTAGCATAGTTAAATTCATGGCTTTTTACAAAAGGAATAGTTGTAGTTGCTGTTCTTACTTTTACATAAGCTTGTTGTTTCCCGTTTTCATCTTTTCTATACATAATTCCTGATTCCATCTTCTCGGCTTTATTATGTATTCCTTGCTGGGTAGTGTTTACTTCTCTGCTTATTACTACCTGATTATTGTAATATAAGGTAAGACCTACAATAATGCCCAATCCTATTTGCCCTAAAATTTTAAACTTACCTGCCAAGCCCTCTTTATTCTTTTTAAATACTTTAATGTAGTCATCTGCAAACCCAACAAATCCTAACCACACAGTTGATATAAGCATGAGAATTATATACACATTTTGTACCTTTGCAAACAATAATGTAGGTATTATTATAGCTGCAATAATAATGAGCCCACCCATTGTAGGTGTACCTTTTTTTTGTGCCTGTCCTTCTAATCCCAGTTCGCGAATAGTTTCACCTATTTGTTTTTGTTGTAGAAATTTGATAAGCTTCTTGCCAAAAACCATTGTAATTACCAACGATAAAATAATCGCCATTGCTGCCCTAAAGGTTATGAAATTAAATAGCCCTGCACCCATTAGGTGCACAGAATCTCGCAGGTATGTAAATAGATAGTACAGCATGTACTTAATTTTATCTGTTTAAAGTTTTAAATGATTCCAACAATTCTTCTTTATCATCAAAATGATGTTTAATTCCTTTTATTTCTTGATATGTTTCATGTCCCTTTCCTGCAACTAATAGTATATCTTCTGGGCGAGCAAGCATTACTGCTGTTCTTATTGCAGCCCTTCTATCTGTTATCCTCAACATTCGTTCTTTCTGTCCTGCATTTAATCCTTTTTCCATTTCATTCAAAATCTCCTCTGCATCTTCACTTCTCGGATTGTCTGATGTTAGAATTGTCTTATCGCTATGTCTGCAAGCGGCTTCTGCCATAATTGGGCGTTTGCTCCTGTCTCTGTCGCCACCGCAACCAATAATTGTTATTAATTGTTGCCCATTAGTACGCAATTGATTGATTGTAGCTATTACATTCAGTAATGCATCTGGCGTATGGGCATAATCTATAATACCCAATATTTTATCTTTTGGAGACAAATAAGTTTCAAATCTTCCGGCAGCACCTATTAAACCGCTCAATATGGCTAAAACTTGTATTTTATCCTCACCTAATAAAATACCTGTACCATATACTGCTAATAAATTATATGCGTTAAAAGTGCCTATCATTCTAAAATGAGCTTCTATACCATCTACATTTAAAACTAAACCACTTAGATTGTTTTCTAATACTTTACCTTTTACGGTAGCAGGCATTTTAAGGCTATAGGTATTTTTTGCCGCTTTTGTATTTTGAAGCATAACTAAGCCTCTTTTCTCATCGGCATTTGTAAGTGCAAATGCTGTTGAAGGCAGATTATCAAAAAATAGTTTCTTTACTCTTATATATTCATCAAATGTTTTATGATAATCTAAATGGTCGTGTGTAATATTTGTAAACACACCACCTGCAAAAACAATACCTGCTATACGTTCCTGATGAATAGCGTGCGAACTTACCTCCATAAAAACATGTGTACACCCTTTGTCTGCCATTCTTTTCAACAAAAGTTGAATGGAGATAGCATCAGGAGTGGTATGGGTAGATTCCTCTTCTTCGTCTTCAATAATATTCTTTACAGTAGAAATAAGCCCGCATTTATAACCCAAACCCTTAAATAAGTTATAGAGTAGGGTTGCAGTAGTTGTCTTGCCATTTGTACCTGTTATACCTACCACTTTCATTTGCTGCGATGGATAACCATAAAAAGCACTTGCCATTAATCCGGCAGCATTTGCAGCATTATCTACCACAACACATACAACGTTTACATCTATTTCTGCAGGTATATTTTCACATACTATTGCTACAGCACCTGATAAAATTGCTTTTTCAATATAATCATGCCCATTACTAAGTGTGCCTTTTATTGCAATAAAAACACTTGCATTACCTACTTTACGAGAGTCTATACATAGATTCTTGATGCCAATAGCAGTATTACCCACAATTTTTATGGGTTTTATTGGCATTAATAGGTCTTGTAATGTTATCATTAGCTCAGTTGTAATGTTATATTTTGTCCTTTAATAATTTTTGTTCCTGCCGGTATAGATTGTGATTGAACTTTACCTTTACCTACTACCTGCACTCTTAACCCACCGCTTTCAAGCATATAAACAGCATCTTTTAAGCCCATACCACTTACGTCAGGCACCAAATTCTTATATAATTTTGTGGGTTGCATTGCTATATGTTTACTTATGGAATCTGTTGTTAAATGCATCATTTCATCCATATAATCGCCAGAAGGTGCTTTGTGTTTTTGAATGCCATTAAGAAGTATTTCATACGCTCTGCCGGTTGCTAATTTTGCAGGTATCGTATTGCTTTTTATTTTAGAAAGGCTGTCAAGAGGGTCGTCCCAGCCACCCATGTTTAATGAAAATATTTTATCTGCAACTTTTCTAAACACAGGTGCAGCAATTAAACTACCATAATAATTTTTTGAATTAGGTTTTGTTCTTAAAACCACACAAATAGTATATTTTGGCTCTTCGGCAGGTATAAAACCTACAAACGAGCCTTGATATACTTTGTCGTTATAGGTAATGCCTTTGTCTGCAACTTTGGCTGTACCTGTTTTACCGGCAATTGTATAATAGGGCGATTGTATATCGTGGGCAGTTCCATTTGTAACAACTGCCTTCAAACATTTCATTATTTGGTCATAAGCACCCGATTCCGTAATATTTTCTGCAAGTACAGTTGGTTCTACCGTTTTAATAATTCTGCCATATTCTTTTACCGAACTAAGCAAATAAGGTTTCATCATTTTGCCTTTATTTGCAATGGCATTATAAATCATACAGGTTTGCATCGGTGATATTTTCATAACGTAGCCGGTAGCCATCCAAGGTAACGATGTAGGATTCCATCCGGAACTGTCGGGAGTAATAATTTTTGGTTTCAGTTCTTTAGGCAAGTCTATTCCCGTTGTATTGTTAAGACCTAATTTAACCATGTGGTCTATAAATTTCCTTGGCTTGTCGCCATAATTATTATTTGCCAGCTTAGCAAATGCAGCATTGCTCGATTCTGCAAAAGCTTTCCAAATAGGCATTTTATGTAAACCTAAGTGCGAATCTTTCATTGCTTGCCCTTTAAAAAATATCACCCCTCCTTCTGCATCTACCGTATCGTTTACATTTATTTTACGGTCGTTTAATAACGATAGCAGGGTTACTAATTTAAATGTAGAGCCCGGTTCGGTAGGGTATAAAGCATAATTATAATCTTCTAAATAAGAGCCGTCCTTTTGAAGACCTAAATTAGCAAGTGCCTTTATTTTTCCGGTCTTTACTTCCATTACAATACAAGTACCTCTAATGCAATCAAATTTCTTCATTACACTCATTAACGAATCTTCTGCTACATTTTGTAGGTTCAAATCTATTGTAGTAACTATATCTTTACCGTTTTGAGCTTCTATTTCCGTTCCCTCCAGTGCTTTCCATTGTGAATTTAAATTTTGTTTTTGAGACAGACGTCTGCCATTAATACCACTTAGGTATTTGTCATACTGGCTTTCTAAGCCTGTTTTATTGCTGTCTCTAAAACTACCTACAGCACAAAAACCAATTTTATCGTAAGGGCTTGGTAAAGACCTTTTAGACTTTGACGTTTCTATAATACCACCATACCCTTTCCCTCTTCTGAAAATAGGCAGATTCCTTAATAAATCATACTGATTAAATTGTAATTTTTTGCCTACATGGTAACGGTCTTCTTCTTCTTCATAAGCCTGTATCAATTCCTTTTTATATTGTTGCGATGTTTTATCGGTAAATATTGCTGATAAACATTCACTTAAAGAGTCCAGATTATGATTAAATAAGGCAGTATCTCTAATAACTGAAAAATCCAGATAAACATCGAAAACCGGTATTGAAGTACTCAATAATACCCCGTCTTCGCTGTATATACTGCCTCTTTCTGCAATTAAAGTATCAAAACGAATATGCGATTCGGATGTTGGTATGGTGCGTAGTTTTTTACCCTCAAATGTTTGTATCATGGCAGCCTTAACAATAATTGCTAAGCCAAACAAACAAATGCCGGTAAAAGCGATATACACCCTTAATCTTATGTTTTTCCTTACATCCAATTTCTTTACTATTTATTTTAATTTATTTATCTATTATAAAGCTGTCCGATTTTATTTTATATGAAGGCATTAAAGAAGGCATTAAACCAATTTTACTTGCATTTTCCAAAACTTTCGACTCACTTTTCTCGTTTCTTAAATTAGATTTAGCATACTGATATTTCCATCTTAACTCTTTCAATACTTCACGTCTTGCATTCAATTCCTTTTGCATATCTATTGCATGACGGCTATTGCCAATGTATAGTACACCTAAAAGAGCTAAAAAAGTAAGAAAAGGAATATTGCTTACAATTGCTGTATATGACATCTTTTCAACCAAGCTACGCCAATCCGAACGTACCCTTTCTGCCGGTGTCATATTTTCTTGTTCAATATTTTTTTCTTCGATACTCATATTTTTTCTGCTATTCTTAAACGTGCACTTCTGGCACGCGGATTCTCTTTTATTTCTTCTGTACTCGGCTCAATCGGTTTCGCATTTATTTGTTTCAATACCAATTCCTTAGGTTCTTCCATTATATTTGGTTCATCCCAACGGCCTTTTTTTATAAACTGCTTTACTAATCTATCTTCCAAAGAATGGAAAGAAATTACTGATAAGCGCCCCCCCGAATTTAAACTAATAGCAGACTGAGCTAATAATTCTTTCAACGCTCCCATTTCATCATTTACCTCAATACGCAAAGCCTGAAATACCTGTGCCATATATTTATTAGGATTCCCTATTAAAATTTGAGCCAATATTGCTTTAAGTGCCTCGGTAGTATTTATATCCATGCTTTTACGCATAGCTACAATATGCCTTGCCAACTGTCTCGAATTTCTTACTTCTCCATATAATTCAAATAGCAGATGTAATTGTGCTTCAGTGTAGGTTTTAAGAATAACAGCAGCATTCAAGCCTGCCCTTTTATCCATTTTCATATCCAAAGGACCATCTGTCCTGATAGAAAACCCCCGCTCTGCCGTATCAAATTGAAAAGAACTTACACCTAAATCTGCTATTATACCATCAACTGTTTTAAAGCCATGCAATTTTAAAAACCGGTTCAGATACCTGAAATTCTCTTTTACAGGTATTAGCCTGCTATCGTCCGGTTTATTTCGCCAAGCATCTGCATCTTGGTCAAATGCTATTAATCGACCGTTTTCGCCCAGTTGTTCTAAAATTGCCTTACTATGTCCGCCACCACCAAAAGTCGCATCCACATAAATTCCCTCTTTTTTTACCATTAAAGCATCTGTTGCCTCCTTTAATAGCACTGTTTTATGGTAAAAATGGGTGGTGGTCATTCGAAAATCAATTTAATTTGTTGTTTGTTTCTTAGTCATTACTTTTTGAGCAAGCATACTATAATCATCGGCATCCGTATTTACAACATTATAATAAGTATCTTTGTCCCAAATTTCCACTTTGTTGCCTTGTGCCGATAATACAGCATCTTTTACAATACCTACCCTTTCTTGTAAGGGCTTAGGAAGTAGTAATCTGTCGGCACTGTCTGCTTCTACAATTGTTGCACCATTCAAAAACCACCTTTTAAACTTTCTTGCATCGGCATCAAACTCATCCAGTTCATTAATTCTGGCAGATATAATCTGCCATTCATCCATTGTATATAAATTAAGACAATTTTCTATACCTCTATTAATTACAAACTTATCGCAGCTACCGTCCGGAAACTGCTTACGCAAACCGGCAGGTAGAAGGAAACGTCCTTTGGCGTCAATTGCTATTTCATATTCACCAAGAAGATTAATCATTGCAAAAGCGGATAAATTTCACCACAAATCTACACATTTAAACACAAATCTACACATTTTTAATGCAAATTTTATCCACATGTTATTAAATATGCTGAAATCCTTTACTGTATTGGTTTTTGGAAGTTTTGAATAAGAAAAAAATATTTTTTATCCTGTAAAAACACTGTATAAAGTGTGAATTAGTGTTGATTTCGTGTTAACAACTCTAAATTGGGGCAATTAGTAGTTATTTTTGGAGATTTGTTATAAAAAAGTTGAATGTACTTTGGTATAAAAATAGTACCATGAACACATTTTGAATTATTGCTAAAAGAAAATAGGAATACCCGGCAACGCACAGAGCACTGTTACTTCACTCTCAATTTTGCGAACCAGGTAAGAACTTTTTTATGGATTTTTTGAAGAAAATGATAGAAAATTTTTCAACTTTTATTTGCTACTATTGCAATAAATGAAGCTGACAAAATTTGTGACCGGAAATTTGAAATAAAAAGTCTTACTCTTTCATTTGGCTTAGTTATGTAAATGCCTTCAAAGGAGTTTATTCTTACTTACTGATTCCCTTATGATGATAGTGATTCAATTTATTCCGCTTTCTCAATTTCAATCCACGGAATTCTCAATCGCCCCTGCATCATATAAATATCGACAGTGCTGTCTTTATCAACGCTTTTATAAACGTCTCGATAAACTCGAACTTCATCGGATTCTTTTTGTTTTTCCCAGGGAGTTATTGTAAGATAATAGACATTACCAACCTTTGTATCACTTATTCTTTTTTCTAAAACTTTTGCTTTAAAAATTTCTGGTTCAGAACTGTCAAACAAGCAATTTAAAGGAACGACCGTTGCATAGCCAAAAATTGAAAAAATCACAAAATACCCAAAAACACTAAAATAGCCGATAACTTTTTTAAAATTTATCTCTTTGTTTCTAAACAGAAAAATCAATAACAAAGTTAGTCCAACGCAAATCGACGGTAACCAAACATGAGCGTAATCGAACAATTGATAATCAGATATTGTCCTAAATGCAAGACTTAATGGTATTACTATAAGCGATCCAAGAATAGGATAAGCGGTCTTTTTTTGTCCTTCTGAATCTAATTTTATCAGTCCTTGAAATAGTTTGAACGCAAAAATTGAGATTACAAAAAGTATCATCAAAATGCCCATGACAATTTCATAGGGACGGGGATAATAAACAGCCCATAAACCAACCATTAAACTAACTCTATTCAAAATTTTGGTTACTTTTTTAGCTCTTACAAGTTTCAACTTTCTTTCATCGAATGTTTCGCCGAAAGCTTCATTTGCTAATATTTCCTGTTCTTCTGCTTCTATGTCCTTTTTATCTAGGTTCGGAAAATAGAGCGATAACCATTCAATAATTTCTTTCCCGTTTCCAAAATAATTGCCAATTTGTATTTTCTTTTTTGTTGGGTTTTTGGGTTCAATCCAAATGCCGTTATTATCTGTTCTGAATCCATTGATTTCAGAAAAAGATAATTCTCTTTTTTGTTTGGCGAAAGCGCCGACAATCCAGATGCTACTTGTGTCAATTACAAATTTTAATCGTTGAAAAGATAAAACTAAATATATTGCGGTACAGACTAATATCAAAAGAATACAAGGAAGAAGCCAATTTGAAAAGGAAGCGACTTCATTCTTTGTGCTGCCATCAAAAAACTCTAAATAAATTGTCCAAACAGTAACTGAACTAAATAATAACAAAAACAAGTACCCAAAGACTTTCCAACCTATTGATACTCTATATTCCTTACAATCATTAATAATAGGTAGTTGATTTTCCAACTTTATCTGTTTAATATATTCGAGCAAAAGTAAAAAAATAGCGGGTAATTTCAGCAGTACTTCACAAGGAGTAAAACAGTGAAATTGGCTTTTTTATAAATATGGTTTGACCAATAGCTAATTTCCTAAAGCGGAGTTTCCTGCCTTTTGTTGTTGGTGTTTTCCACCAACAAACAGCATAATTTCCCCGTCTTCCATTAGGGCATCCGGTAGCACGAATAAGAGTGTAATTGTGAGGATATTATTAATAAGTACTATAGCCCTCATTTCATCTCTACAATACAAAATCTCCTACCCCCACACAAAATAGGTTTCGCAAATACTGTAATATAAATATTTAATACTACGGAAACATTTATTACGCAAAATGTTTCCGTAGTTTTGTACCGTAAAATGGAACCTTTAATAAATAAAATAATAAGTGCTTCTGTAGAATTGTTTCGCCAATATGGCTTTAAAACAATTACAATGGATGATATAGCCAGGCATACTGCTTTATCAAAAAAAACCTTGTATCAACATTTTGCCAACAAACACGAAGTGGTAAACGATTCTGTTATCTGGTATAAAGAACAAATGTCGGAAACAATAGATAAACTAATTAAAGATACCGAAAATGCATTGGAAGCAATGGTACGCATGTTGGCTTTTATGGACGAAATGTATCGCCGCATAAACCCAATGGCATTATACGAATTGAAAAAATACTTTCCGGAAGCCTATAATAAATTTAGAGAACTATTAGTGGAGAAAGATGTTGTGATGCTTAGAAATAACATAACACAAGGAATGCAGGAGGGTCTTTACCGACAAAAACTGAATGCTGACCTATTAGCAAGATACCGATTGGAGACTTCTCTTTTAATTTTGCAACCTCATTTATTACTTAACGAAGAAAGTTATAATGGGTCTATACCTATAGATATAGGAGAACATTTTTTATATGGTATAATGACCCAAACAGGCGAGGAACTTTATCACAAATACAAAGTAAAATATTTAAACCAAGCAACAATTATATGAACAGATTTTTTTTAGGAATACTATTTTTTATATTTTCATTTTCTGCCACTTTCGGTCAAGAAGCTACACCTCTTAGTTTAAAAATGTGTATGGATTATGCCATCAGCCATAACGTATCTATAAAAAATTCTAAAATCGATGTACTAATACAGCAGGCACAAAATAATCAAACACTTTCTGCTGCTTATCCACATGTGAATGGTAAAGTTGAGGTAGATGACTTCTTAAACCCAACTGCTCAGTTTGTAGATGGCAAATTTTTCGGATTCCCGGGTACAGTACAGAAATTTGCATTTTCTCTAAATTATGCAAGTGCAGCCAGTGTTAGTGCTTCCCAACTTATCTTTGATGGTAGTGTATTTGTTGCCGTAAAAGCAAGAAATACTATAATGGAATTTGCACGCCAAAATGGAGCTGTTACCGAAGAAAACATTCGTTACAATATCTACAAAGCTTATAATGCACTTGTAATAGCGTATCGTCAATTTGGAATAGTAAAAAGCTCACTTACTTATGCTCGTAGTTTAGAACATGATGTTATTGTAACACGCCAAACAGGTTTTGCTGAAAAAATTGATGAGGAACGCACTAGTGTGCAAGTAAATAATTTAGCCAGTGATAGTATTCGTATTGCTAATTTACTAACAGTATCAGAACAAGTGTTGAAATACCAAATTGGCATGGATATTAATGCTACTATTATTCTTACAGATACTATTTTGGAGCAAAGAAAAGAGGACGCACTTACACTCTTAAACATGGATAAAAACTATGAACGTGTACCAGAATATAATTTATTAAAGACGGCAATAAAATTGAATGAATTTAATCTTGAAAGATATAAATTATCAGCTATACCTACAATAGCGGCTTTTGGTGCTATGGGCTATAATTATGGCTCTAATAAATTCGGTGATGTTTTTAAATTTAAAGACTATGCTTTTAATTCCACAATAGGACTGCAAATTACAGTGCCTATTTTTAGTGGCTTTATGCGAGCAAATCAAATTACAGAAACAAAACTAAATATAGAAAAAGCGAATAACAATATAGATTTTCTTAAACAATCTTTAGATTTTCAGTCTGCTGTAAGCAAAACAAATCTTAAAAATGCTATTATACAAGTGCAAAGCCAAAGAAGAAATATGGACTTAGCAAATGATGTGCTAGACCTTGCACAAAAAAAGTATAAAGCAGGTGT